>NZ_JBHLWH010000028.1:0-176434 GCF_042433045.1 Citricoccus parietis
CTCGAACGACACGATCCTCGCAACTCCCTGAAAGATAGGGTGTTGCGAGGATCGCTAGAGCCCGCCCTGGTGAGTGGGGGCCTTCTCCTGCTGGTGGCTCCGACCGGCGTCGATCCGGTGACCTTTCGATTTTCAGTCGAACGCTCTACCAACTGAGCTACAGAGCCTGGCATCTCCGGCCGAGACCGGCGACCGCCAAGATCCTCCGAACCGGGAAAACCGGCGATCGGAACATCCGAGCGACCCTGACGGGACTTGAACCCGCGACCTCCGCCGTGACAGGGCGGCGCGCTAACCAACTGCGCTACAGGGCCAGTGTGCGAGAACTAACTCTACCAGACTGATTCCGGGCTTTTGACCACGAATGGCCGGTCCAACCGGAAGGGCTGGTCGTGCAAGTGCTGCGTACCCCCAACGGGATTCGAACCCGTGTCGCCGCCGTGAAAGGGCGGTGTCCTAGGCCTCTAGACGATGGGGGCCAGAACACTTCGGGTTCCCGAAGTGGACCCATAGGAGTTTAGGCCGTCGAGGCCCCCTATCGCAAACCGCGTCCACGCATACGAGGGAGGATGGAGGGGTGAACGACGATCCCAGCCCCTTCCCTGCCGATCCCACGGGTCCGTCCGAACCTGACCCCGTCGGCGTCCACATGTCCGAGGAGGACTTTGACCAGGCGGTGTCCGATGCCCTGGATGCCATCCCTCCCGCCCTGGCCCAGCGACTGTCCAACGTGGCCGTCTTCGTGGAGGAGGAGTACGAACCGGAACCATGGGAGGACCCGGAGATGGAACTGCTGGGCCTCTACGACGGCATCCCGCTGACCGAACGGGCTGAGATGCCATTCCAGCTCCCGGACCGGATCGTCGTGTTCCGCGGTCCCTTGTTGCGGATGTGCAGCGACCGCGGGGAACTTGTCGAGGAGATCACCGTGACCGTGGTCCACGAGGTCGCGCACTTCTTCGGGATCGATGACGACACCCTGCGTGCCCTGGGGTGGGGCTAACCGTCCGGAGCGTCCGTTCCACCCGGGAACGGCAACACGCCCGGCGATGCGCCGGGAAATGACACCAATGTTGTTTATGATCCTAATGGGACTCGTGTTGCTTTTGTGACAAAGGTGCATCTATTGTCACTACCGTGGCGCCTTTTGGCAGGCCCGTGACCATCACGCGTTATTCCCGTGACGGTCACGTGACCATCCCGCACCGTGGTTCGGCCCATCCTGACGATGACCGGACCTGCCAACCCCCCGCACGGGTGCCACAGTGAGGAACTGCCGTGAACACCCGCCGCACCGTGGGCGTGACCGCTGTCGTGGCCGCCGTCGCCGCCACCGCCCTGGCCGCCGTATCCCTACCGGCCGTCTTCGACGCGTCCTCGGACACCGTCCAGGCGAACCTGCAGCGCGCCGACCTGTCGACTGACGCCACCGAACCGGACATCGACCGCCCGAAGATCCCCGCCCTCGAGGACGTGGTGGCCGCCAAGGAGCAGCCCTCCTCCAGGACCGCGATGGCCGATCGCCTGCAGGTCTCCATCCGCCAGTCCGCGGAGCGGGATCGTCAGGCCGAGGCCCGCGCCCAGCAGGCCAACGAGGGCGCCCGCACCGCCAACGAAACCCTGGCAGAGCGCAACGAGACCGCCAACGCGGCCCGGCAACGCGCCGATGCGACCACCGAGGCGGCCGACACCGCCCGTGATGATTCCGGCACCGTGGCGGCGGATCTGTATCGCGGCGGCCAGGCCGGCGCCGGCGAGGTCCTCCTCGGCGACGAGGATGTCCTGGCTCGCCAGGCCACCGCCGAGAAGGTCGCCGAGGACAAGGCACGCGTGGCCGAGGAGTCCGCGCGCCAGGCCGCGGAGGCCGAAGAGCTGGCCCGCCAGGCCGAGGCAGCGCAGGCCGCCCAGGCGGAGGCCACGGCCGCAGCCGAGGAGCAGCAGCGTCGCCTCGAGGCAGCGGCCCGGGCGGCCGCGCAGGCCGAACAGGAGAACGAGGCTGACCGCCAGCAGCTGATCTCCCTCTTGGCCGAGCTCGAGGACCTCACGGTGGCCGAGGCCACCAACCAGGTCGAGGCCATGGAGCAGTCCACACGGGACAACGCACTCCAGGAGGCCATCGCCGCCTCGGAGCAGCTGTCCGAGGAGCCGGCGGCGGACGCTCAGGCACCGAGTACCGCACCCGCTGCCGGCACCGCTCCGGCCAGCACCGCTCCGGCCAGCACGGTTCCCGTGATCCCCGCTGCCCCGGCGAACACACCCACGGCATCTGCCGCGCCGACCGCGTCGGCGACTCCGAGCCCGTCTGCCACCGCCACACCGTCGCCGACCCCCACGAAGACGGCAACGGCGTCCCCCACTCCCACGAAGACCCCGACGGCGACACCGACCCCCACCCGGACGGCCACCCCGGCCCCGGCTCCGAGCACGACCGCCGCCCCGAAGCCCACGAAGACGCCGGCGCCCACCAAGACGGCCACCCCGAAGCCCACCCCGGCCCCGACGTCGGGCTCGTGGACCTCGACCGCCACCACCTGGGCCGTCAACAAGGCCAACGAGGCGGGCACCTACTACACGTGGGGCGGCAACGGCCCGAAGGGCTATGACTGCTCGGGCTTCACCCGGGACGCCTTCGACGCGGCCGGCAAGTACCTGCCGCGCACGTCGACGGACCAGTACCGGGCGGCCAAGCAGTACGTCCCGCTGTCCCAGCTGCAGCCCGGCGACCTGGTGTTCTGGTCCTCCAACGGCGGCTCCAGCATGTACCACGTGGCCGTCTACATCGGTGACGGCAAGATCGCGCACGCCCGCAACCCCAGCATGGGCATCTCCGTGACCGCGCTGAACTACGGCGGCATGTACAACATCCACCCGTACGCCGGGCGCTACTGACCCGTCAGGTCAACGCCTTCCCGCACAGCTCACGACGCCGGCCGGTCACCTTCCGCAGGGAAGGCGACCGGCCGGCGTCGTCCGCGGTGTGGTCACCCTCGGCGACCTGTGGGGGCAGAGAAGAGTACTCTTCTCTGCCCCCCAGGTCAGGAGAAGGTGGGGCCGAAGCTCGCGCGATGGGCCAGGCGGCTGTCCTTGAGATACGGGACCACCATGACAGGCCCGTGCGCGTGGGAGATGACGCCCTGGGAGGTCGAGCCCAGCAGGGCTCCGGCGAAGCCGCCGTGGCCGCGGGTGCCGACCACGGTCAGCCGGGCCGTCTTGGACTCGTTGACCATGACATCCACGGGGACACCGTCCACGATGTCCGAGGTGATCTCGAGCGAGGGGAACTCCGACTTCAGCCACTCGATGCCAGCCTCGAGCCGCTCCCGCATCTCACCGACCAGGGACTGCTCGTCCACGGTGGCAGGCAGCCAGGCGACGGCCCCGGAGATCGGCGGCATGGCGATCACCACTCGCAGCGGTGACTGACGGATCTCGGCCTCGAGCGCGGCGGCGAGGGCCGCGATCCGGCCCTGTTCGGAGCCGTCCACACCCACGATGACGGGCACCCCGGCGGCGGCGCGGGAGGCGTGCTCACCCTTGGGGACGATCACCACGGGGCACTTGGCGTGGGCGGGCAGGGCGGAGGCCACGGACCCGAGCAGCCGGCCGAAGAAGCCACCGCGTCCGCGGGTACCGGCCACCAGCAGGTTGGCGCTGGCGGAGTAGTCGACGAGGACACCGGCGGCGTCCCCCATCTCCACGCGGTGCACGAGCGGCACCTCGAGCCGGCCGAGTTGGTTGACCACGCCCTGCAGCACCTGCATGGCGCCGTCACGGATCATCGTGTCGTCCGGGACGCCGTAGCCGGCCTCGAGGGCCGAGGCCGCGAACACGGGCATCGTGTAGGCGGTGACGAGGGTCAGCGGCAAACCGCGCAGCTCGGCCTCCCTAGCGGCCCACTTGGCGGCCGAGACGGACTGCTCGGAACCGTCCACACCCACCACGATGCCGTGCGTGGTGGCGGCGTCCTGGGTGCTCGGGGTGTTGTCCTGTTCGTGCGAACCGGTCATGACGGCCTCCTGTCATTCCTGCCCGTTGTCTCCGTTGACACGGGGTGATGGTGATTCCAGTTTAGGACCCTTGCAGCGGTTCCTCGCAGTACCTGGCCCCGGCCGTGAAGTCATCGAGGGGTTCCACCAGGCGTGTGGGCAGGGGGTCGGAGAGCAGGTGGCGCACGAGGGCGTCCCGGCGGGCGCCCCCTCCGGTCAACGGTCCATTGCTCGCCGCGAAGACGATGTTGCCCCGGCGCCGGCCCTTGAGCATCTGCGGATCGGCCAGCGCGGCGACCGTGGAGAACGCCTCCCGGAGGGTCGCCGCCTCCTGCCGGGCCGCCGTCAGGTCCGGGCCGCCGCCGTGGTTGACGAGGTAGATCCCGTCTCCCACCACGCGCGCCGCGGCCCGGGCGGCCTCCACCCCGAGCAGGTGTCCGGGCGTGGACTGGTCCTTCGGCGTGGCCCCGGCGAACACGTCCCGGATGATCACGTCCCGGCTGCCCTCGTGCGCCCCGGCGAGCACCTTGCCTGCTTCGGCCACCCGGATGCGCAGCTGTGGGGCGCGGGGCAGGGCGAAGCGCTCCCGGGCCAGGGCGGCCAGGCCGGCGTCGAGCTCGACGGCGGTCTGCCGGGCGTTCGGGAACCACACCGCCGCCCAGCGGGCCAGGGTGCATCCGGCCCCACCGAGGTGCAGGATCCGCAGCCCGGCATCCGGTTCCCACCGGTGCATCACGACGGCGGCCATCCACCGCATGTACTCGAAACCCAGGTCCAGCGGGGTCTCCGGATTGATCTGGGAGGACTCCGCCCCGTTGAGCTTGAGCAGCCAGGCCCCGTCCGTGAACGGGTCCCGCAGGATCTCGGCGGTGCCGGCGTCGATGGGGAAGACCCCCGGCTCAAGGGCCGCCTCGGCGGCGCCGCGACGGCCCCGCTCGCCCTGGGCACTCTTTGCTCCGGCTTTGGCCTTGGCGGTCGTCGCTCCGCTCTTGCCGGACTTCGAGCCGCGGTCACGCGCCACGGCGCACCATGAGCCGTTCCGTCAGCCCGGCCCACGGGCCGTCCAGGGGGACCGGGTCCCCCACCGCGGCGAAGCCGTGCCGCCGGTAGAAGGACTGGGCGCGGGCGTTGTCCTCGACCACCCACAGCCGGCAGGGGTCGTCACCGATCGCCCGCTCCAGCAGGGCGTCGGCCACGCCGCTGCCGTGGGCCTCGGCCAGGACGTACAGCGCGGAGAGCTGGGTCTGCGGCAGATCGGCATCCTGCGGGTCCTGGACGGGGCCGGCCGCGGCCAGGCCCACGCAGCGTCCCCGGGAGTCCTCTGCCATCCAGAGGACCTGCCCTTGCGCCAACAGCCGGCGCCAGTGCTCGACCTGGCGGTCCAGGGTGGCCTCCGCCGCAGCGAAGAACGACTCGTCCCGCAGGTGCCCGTAAGCCTCCCGCCAGGACCGGGCCTTCATGGAGAGCACGGCCTCAAGGTCCGCGGGGGCGGCGTCGCGAACGTAGTAGCGGGTGCCGGCGGCACCGTGTCCTCGAGGGGTCACTGGTCCTTCAGTGCTGCTTCCAGCCGTTCCAGCTTGCCATCCAGCTCGCCGGTGTGGCCGGGTCGGATGTCCGCCTTGAGGACCAGGGAGATGCGGGACCCGTAGGGGGCCACGGCCTCGACGGCCTCCTTGACCACGCCCATGACCTCATCCCATTCACCCTCGATCTCCGTGAACATCGAGGAGGTGCGGTGGGGCAGGCCGGAGCCGCGGACCACCTTCACGGCCGCGGCCACGGCGTCATGCACGGAACCGTCCCCGGGCTGGCTGTGGGCGGCCGGGCCATCGGGACGGGGATTGCCGGAGGGGGAGACAGAGAAGGCGACGATCATGCACCCAGTCTGCCCCACCACCCCCGGCGGGCCGAAGCCCCGGGCCGGGTCAGCCGCCGAAGAGCGGGGAGACCGCCTTGACCAGTTCGTTGCCACCCAGCACCACGAACACCAGGGCGGTGATGCCGAGCAGGCCGTTGTGCACCCAGTTGTTGCGGAACTGGGAGGGGACCAACCGCTTCTGGTTGTTCAGGATCAGCAGGGTGACCGCCAGGAACGGCATGAACAGGGCACCGAGCGTGCCGTAGAGCAGGATCAGGAAGATCGGCCGCTCCAGGAACAGCAGGGACATCGGCAGGATGGTCAGCCAGATCAGGTAGAAGCGGGCCGGCTTCGACTTCAGCGACGGGGCGTCGTCCTGGTCCAGGCTGTCCGCGGGCTTGCGGAAGTTCGTCCAGAAGTCGGCGAACATCAAAGAGACGCCGTGCCACACGCCCAGCAGGGAGGAGAAGGACGCGGCGAAGAAGCCGATGAGGAAGACGTAGGAGTAGGCCTCGCCGTAGCGTTCGGCCAGCACGTTGCCGACATCCAACAGACCCTCGTCGCCGGCGGAGATGGCCAGTCCGGCCGAGTGCAGCAGCTCCACGCCCATGATCATGGTGGCGATGACGAAGATGCCGGTGAGGGAGTAGGAGACCGCGTTGTCATACCGCATGACCTTCATCCACTTGGGCCGGTTCCAGCCCTTCTCGCGGAGCCAGTACCCGTAGGCCGCCAGGGTGATGGTGCCGCCCACGCCGCCGGCCAGGCCGAGCACGTAGAACATGGCCCCGTCCTCCTCGGGAATGCGCGGGATGAGGCCGGTGAGGATGTCCCCGATGTTCGGTGCGGTCAGGAACGCGGACCACAGCACCGTGATGAACATGATGCCGATCAGCACGGTCATCAGCTTCTCGATGAGGTTGTACTTGTTGAGCCAGACCAGGCCCATGCCGATCAGGCCGGAGGCGATGGCGAAGATCTTGGAGTCCACCGCGGGGAAGAGCGTCGCGAGTGGCAGCGCCACCGAACTCATGGCGGTGGCCCCGTAGACGAAGCCCCAGATGATGATGTAGATGCCGAAGTACCAGCTGGTCCAGACCCCGAGGGTGCGCCAGCCCTGGAAGATCGTCTTGCCGGTGGACAGGTAGTACCGGCCCACGCCCTCCACGAGCACGATCTTGAAGATGACGCCCAGGACCACCGCCCACATCAGCGCGTAGCCGTAGCGGGAGCCCGCGGTCAGCGTGGCCACCAGGTCCGCCGCGCCCACGCCGGTGGCCGCCGCGACGATGCCGGGACCCAGGGAGTTCCACTTGATCTTGACGGGTTTCTCGGTGATCTCGGCGTCGGTGAAACCGACGATGTTCGGGTTGTGGACGGGATGCCCCGTGTCCACGTGGTCGCCTCTTGACATCTGTGCCCCTCGTTACTACTCCGTGCGTTGTGCACCACAGACTAGTGTGGTTTGCCGTGAGTCAAGGAATATTCGTCACCACCACCACCAACGGCGCCGGCAAATCACTCGTCACCCTCGGGATCGCCGACTCCCTCTACAAGCGGTCCGGCAGCATCGGCTACCTCCGCCCGGTCGTGCCCGGGGACTCGGTGGAGACGGACCCCATGGTCCAGTTGATGCGGGAGGACTACGGGCTCGACGCCGGCCTGGCCCGGGGCGGCGTGACCGCCGCCGAGGCGCGGCGCATGGTGGCCGAGGGCCGCACCGACGAGCTCTACGAACGCTGCGTGGCCCTGTTCGAGGAGATGGCCGGGGCCTGCGGCATCGTGGTGGTGGAGGGCAGTGACCTGGCAGGCGCTGATCCCGCCGTCGAGCTCGATCTCAACGCCGAGCTGGCCCGCCACCTGAGTCTTCCCGTGGTGGGTGTGGTGTCCGCCGCCGGGCTGGACGGCACCGCTGCGGCCGACGCGGTGGACCTGGCCCGGCGCACCCTGGACGAGTCCGGGGTGGACCTGTTGTCCATGATCGTCAACCGGGCGGATCCGGCCCGCCTCGAGGAGATCGAGACCGCCATCCGGCCCGGCCGCCATGAGTGGCCCGTGTACGTGCTGCCGGAGTTGCCGGAGCTGTCCCTGCCGTCCGTCTCCGAGGTCGCCACCGCGCTCGGGCTGACCCAGGTGGCCGGGAACCTGAACCTGGACCGCGACGTCTCCGAGGTCAAGGCCGTCTCCATGGAGGGCGGCAACTTCCTGCAGATCCTCCGTGAGGGCGCCCTCGTGCTGGTCTCCGGCGACCGCTCGGACGCCGTCCTGGCCACCGTGGCCTCGTCACTGGCCCCGGAGTTCCCCGTGGCCTCCGGGATGATCCTCACCAACGGGATCGAGCCCAACGAGCAGATCCGGCGCCTGTACGCCGAGGCCCCGTTCCCGATCTTCACCACGTTCGCGGACACCTTCAGCACCGCGCGGGCCGTGTCCGCCGTGCGCAGTGAACTCTCCAGCGCCCAGCCCCGCAAGACGGCCGCGGCCCTGGGAGCCTGGCACCAGCGCGTGGACGGCACTGAGCTGCTGCAGCGCATCGACCTGCCGCGCGCCGCGCGCACCACGCCGCTGCGGTTCCTGCACGGGCTGATCGAACGGGCCCGGTCCGAGCACAAGACGATCGTGCTCCCGGAAGGTGAGGACACCCGCATCCTCCGCGCGGCCGAGATCCTGCGCCGGCGGGACGTCTGTGACCTGGTGGTGCTCGGGCACGAGGCCACCATCCGTGACCTCGCCGCCAAGGAGGGGGTGGACCTGGCCGGGCTGACCCTGGTGGACCCCTCCACCTCCGAGGCCCGCGAGCGCTACGCCGAGGAGTACTCCCGGCTGCGCTCCCACAAGGGGATCGACCTGGAACGCGCGCGGGACATCATGACCGAGGGCGCCTACTTCGGCACGATGATGGTCCAGCTGGGAGACGTGGACGGCATGGTCTCCGGCGCTGCCCACACCACCGCGAACACGATCCGCCCGGCGCTGGAGTTCGTCAAGACCCGGCCCGGCGTCTCGATCGTCTCCTCCGTGTTCTTCATGCTGCTGCCGGACCGCGCCCTCGTCTATGGGGATTGCGCCGTGAACCCGGATCCGAACGCCGAGCAGCTGGCGGACATCGCCTACGCCTCATCCATGACGGCGCAGCAGTTCGGAGTCCAGCCGCGCGTGGCCATGCTGTCCTACTCCACCGGGGGTTCGGGGACGGGGGACGCCGTGGACAAGGTCCGCACCGCCACCGAACTCGTGCGGGACGAGCATCCGCAGCTCAAGGTGGACGGCCCCCTGCAGTATGACGCGGCCGTCAACGCCTCGGTGGCGGCCTCGAAGATGCCGGATTCTGAGGTGGCGGGCCAGGCCACCGTGTTCGTGTTCCCGGACCTGAACACCGGCAACAACACGTACAAGGCCGTCCAGCAGTCCTCCGGGGCCGTCGCCGTCGGGCCGGTCCTACAGGGGCTGAACAAGCCGGTCAACGACCTCTCGCGGGGCTGCACCGTGGACGACATCGTCAACACGGTGGCCATCACCGCCATCCAGGCCCAGTTCGACCAAGCAGACCAGTCTGACCAGTCCGGCCGGCCCAACCAGTCCGGCCAGTCCGGCCAGTCCGGCCGATCGTGAGAGTGAGTCCATGCTGATCCTCGTCATCAACTCCGGGTCCTCCTCACTGAAGTACCAGCTGCGCGAGGTCGCCGCGGACGGCACGGAACCTGCGGAGCCCGTGGTCGCCCAGGGCCTGGTGGAACGTATCGGCGTGCCCGGCTCCGGGGTGGACAACCACGCCGAGGCCCTCGAGCAGATCGATGCGGAGCTGGAGCAGGTGCTCCAGGGCCGCACCATCGACGCCGCCGGCCACCGCGTGGTCCACGGCGGGGAGCGCTTCAAGGCCCCGACCCTGGTCACCATGGAGGTCATCCGTGCCATTGAGCGCCTGGCACCACTGGCCCCGCTGCACAACCCCGCCGCGGCCCAGGGCCTGCGCGCCATCGCCGAGAAGTGGCCGGACATGCCGCAGGCCGTGGTCTTCGACACCTCGTTCCACCAGTCGATGCCCGAGGAGGCCTGGCGGTATGCCCTCCCGGACGCCCTCTACACGGAGAACGGCATCCGTCGCTACGGCTTCCACGGCACCAGCCACGACCTCGTCACGGGGATCGCTGCGGAGACACTGGGCATCCCGCGCACCGAGTTCAACGCGGTGATCCTGCACCTGGGCAACGGCGCCTCCGCCACGGCCATCCGCGGTGGGGCCTCGGTGGACACGTCCATGGGCTACACCCCGCTGGCCGGCCTGGTGATGGGCACCCGGTCCGGGGACGTCGACCCCTCGATCATCACGCACCTCATCCGCAACGGCGCGTACGACGCGGAGCAGATGGACCGGATGCTCAACAAGGAATCCGGGCTGCTCGGGATGACCGGCAACGCGGACATGCGCCAGGTAATCGACTCCGCCCACGCCGGCCACCGGCGGTCCCGGACCGCGCTGAAGGTGGCCTCCTACCGCCTCGCGAAGTACGTGGGCGGCTACCACGTGGCCGTCGGCGGCGCCCAGGCTGTGGTCTTCACGGCCGGTATCGGCGAGAACTCGGCGCCCTTCCGCTCGGCCGTGCTGGACCGCCTGGAACCCCTGGGCATCGCCTACGACGCCGAGGCGAACCTTGAGCGGTCCGACGCACCCCGCGTGATCTCCACCGAGGACTCGGCCATCCCCGTCCTGGTGGTACCGACGAACGAGGAGATGGCGATCGCCCAGCTCACCCTCACGGTGGCGCAGGAGCACGGCGCGCTGGGGCGCTAGTCCGCCGGCACCACCGCCACGTCGCCCTCCCGCCGGGAGTCCTGGGCTCCGGTGATGGTGCCGGTCTTGTAGTCGATCTCCAGCGCCTGCACCGAGCCGAAGACGGCGTCGGCCCGCTCGGTCACGCGCGGCTGCCACCCACGCTGGCGGATCAGGTCGGCGACGTCCTGCGCCGGCTGTTCCTCCAGGGAGAGCACACCGTCCTGGAAGTAGTGGCGCGGCGAGTCGACCGCCTCCTGCAGCGGCACGTCCTGCAGGGCCCAGGGCACCATGACGGTGGCGAGGATCGAGGGGATGACCTGCCCGCCCGGGGACCCCAGGCCCATGACCACGCGTCCCTCGGAGTCCAGGACCAGGCTGGGCGCCGACCAGCTGACGGACTTGCGTCCCGGCTCCGGCTGGTTGGCGGGGGTGTCCAGCGACTCGAACCGGGACAGCTGGTTGTTGAGGAAGTACCCTCCGACGGTGCTGGCCTCGGCGCCGCCCCAGAAACTGGTGATCGTGTTCGTCATGGACACGGTCAGGCCCTCGTCATCGACCACGGTCAGGTGCGTGGTGTTCCCCGCCTCAGCGGGCGCAGCAGGCTCAGCGGGCGCGTCACCGCCGGTGCCGGCCGTCCCGGCTGCCCTGGCTGCACCCTGGTCAGTCACGGCGGCCGAGGAGAGGGCCGGCGCCACCTCGGTCCGGGCCAGCTCGGCGTTGGCCTCCGGATCCGTGAGCCGGTCCACGGGGACGTCCACGAAGGCCGGGTCCCCGAAGGACTCCGTCACGCTGGCGTCCGCCACCTGCCAGGCCGCGGCCATGGCGTCCACATACTCTGCGGACCCGGGCTCGGACTCCGCCACCCCGAGCGCCTCGGCGACCTGCAGGAATTGCACGACGGCGGCACCCGGCAGCGGCGGTGCTGCCGAGACGTACTCGTAGTCGCCCACCGGGCCGCTGACCGGTTCGGTGGTGACCGTCTCGTAGGCGGCGAGGGACTCGGCATCGAGTCCGTCCACGGCGGTGAGCTCCTCCGCCAGGCTTCCGGTGTAGAGCGCGTCGGGGCCCTCGTCGGCGAGCGTCTCCATGGTGGCCGCCAATTTGGCCTGGACCAAGGTCTCGCCCTCCTCGAGCGGCGCGGCTCCTCCCGAGCCCTCCGCGCCCCCCCCGGCTGCATCGGAGTGGAACGGGGCGAGCCCCTCGATGGCCCCGGGCCCGTAGTCGGAGCGCATCCGCTGGGCCAGCAGGGGCGAGACCGGAAACCCCTCCTCGGCCAGCCCGATGGCGGGGGCCAGCAGCTCGGACCACTCCAGGGAGCCGTGTTCGGCGTGCAGGGTGGCCATGCCGTCCACGAAGCCCGGGACACCGGTGCCGGAGTCCGGGATGTCCCCGTCCTGGGCCACCGTCTCGCGGTAGTCATAGGCCAGCGGGTTGCCGTCTCCGCGGGCAACCAGTGCCGAGCCACCTCCCCCGATGCCCGAGGCGAAGGGTTCCACCACGGCCACGGCGAAGGCGGTGGCGATGGCGGCATCGGCGGCGTTGCCGCCCTGTTCCAGGATGTCCGTCCCGACCTCCACCGCCGCCGGGTGTCCGGCGGCGACCGCCTGCTCCTGGAGGGCCGCCGCGGAGGCCGACGGGGCCGGCGTCGTTCCGGGGGTGCCGTTCGAGGGTGGACCGGAGGCTGAGGAGGACGGGGAGCCGGAGGCCGGTCCCGAGGGTTCATCCGGGGCCGGGGAGGTGCATCCGGCCAGGGCCAGCAGCGCGGCCGAGAGGGCGGCCACGCTGGCCAGGGCGGGGACGGAGGTGCGGGTCCGCTGCATTATGATTCCTCGGGTGCTCGAGTACGGCGGGCCTGAGCGATCCTAGCGGTCCTGCCTGTGCGCCGTCTGGGCGGTGACTGGGCACGTCATCCAGTCGCCGTCCCTACACTGCCCACGACCTCCCCCGCCACCACCACCGCACAGGACAGAATGGCTTTCATGACCCCAGCCAACGCGCCGACCGCCTCGGGTTCCTCCGCGGCGTCTCCGCCGTCCGGCGTGCGCCTGACGGGTCTCGACGCGGCCCGGGCGCTGGCCATCATCGGCATGATCGCGGTGAACGTGGGTCCCCGGGGTGAACCGGGGATGGCGGGATTCGTGTACGACCTGCCGGTGGGGCGGGCCTCCATCCTGTTCGTGGTGCTGGCCGGGGTGGGGATGTCCTTCCTGACCCGGTCCGCCCGCCGGCCCGGTGGGCGGTTGCCGTGGCGGACGGTCCTGTGGCGCTCCGCGCTGCTGCTCACCGGCGGTCTGGCCCTGCAGGAACTCGGCCATGATGTCAGCGTCATCCTGGCCGTGTACGGGGTGCTGTTCCTGCTGTCCCTGCCGTTGCTGAAGGCTCCGACGCCGGTCATCGCCGCCCTGGCGGGGGTCCTGCTGGCCGTGGGGCCCGTGGTCTGGATCGGAGTGCAGCTGGCCTCCGGGACCGTCTTCCAGTTCGCTGACCCGGACCTGAGCAACGATGCGCCCCACCTGCTCCACCGGATCTTCCTCTCCGGCCCCTACCCGGTGCTGGTGTGGTGTGTGCCCTTCCTGACAGGGCTGATCCTGGGACGGGTACCCCTCACCGACCGCACGCTGCAGAAGCGGCTGGTGCTGTGGGGCGGTGTCGCGGGCGTCGGTGCCTACGCGCTCTCGCAGGTCCTGATCCGGCTGCTGGGCCAGCCGGGCGACGAGATCGGCTGGGACCGGCTCCTGTCCGCCGTCGGTCACTCGCAGATGCCGCTGTGGCTGATCTCCAGCATCGGCACGGCACTCGTGGCCATCGGCGGGTTCCTCTGGGCCGGGGACCTCGTGGACCGCCGCCTGGGGATGCTGGTCTCGGCCGGACGGCTCTCCCTCACCATCTACGTGGCGCACCTGTTCGTCCTCGCCGCCATCATCCGGCCGGAGCCGCACACCCTGCTCCGGGGCTACCTCATCACGATCGTGTTGTCCGCGGCGCTGGTCCTGCTGGCCCACCTGTGGACGAGATGGCGGCAGATCGGCCCGCTGGAGCAGCTCATGCGCCTGCCCGGGAGTCGCTGACGTTCAGGCCCCGGTGCCGACCAGCACGCGCTCACGGCGGCGCACCCGCTCCAGCACGCGGGCCGGCAGGTTCGTGGTGATCTGCTGCACCCCGGCCCTCAGCAGCAGGTCCACGTCCTCATCCCGGTCCGCCGTCCACACCCGCAGGGTGCGCCCCGCCGCGAGCCACGCCTTCACGTCGGCCAGGTTCTCGCGCACATAGGCCACCCCCGGCCCGGCGATGCCCGCGCGGCCCTCCCAGATCAGCCGTTCGGCATCCGCCGCGGCCTGCCGCAGCGTGGCCCGCACGGCGGCGCGGCTGAGCGGGCCGAGGTTGAAGCGGCTCGGCACCGGCTCGGCGGGCACCACGGAGAGCAGCTGGCACAGGTACTCGGAGCCCACGGACGGCGCGAGGTACTGCAGGGAGCCGGCGTAGAAGCTCATGAAGGTCACCTCGACCGCCCCGATCCTCGAGGTCTCCGGATCCCAGCCGGCGCCCAGCAGCCAGGACAGGGCGCGTTCCTCGAGCTCATGGCCGAAAGGGCTCGGATGCTTGAGCTCCAGGGCCAGCCGCACGGGGCGGCCGGCGGCAGCGAGCAGCTCGACCAGGTCCGGCAACGTCAGCAGCTGGGTGGAGGCGGGGCCGTACTCACCCGGGAGCCGCGCACCCTTCCACCGGTGGAAGTCGAGCCGGCGCAGCTGGGCCAGCGTGTGGTCGGCCACCGGGCCGGACCCGTCGGAGGTGCGCTCCAGGGTCGGATCGTGCAGGCAGACCAGGTGCCGGTCCCGGGTCAGGTGCACGTCCACCTCCACACCGTCCGCGCCCTCGGCGAGCGCGTGCAGGAACGCCGCCCTGGTGTTCTCGGCGTAGGCTCCGGAGGACCCCCGATGGGCGATCACCAGCGGTCGTCGCAACGGCCGGTGCCGGTCATCGTCGGTCGGGTTCGGGGTGGTGCCGGGGCTCGGGGTGTCGGACACGCCCTCAGGTTACGGGGCCTGCCCCGCGGGAACCGCCGGCGACAGGCGACGGGCTGGTTAACTTGTGCTGACACTTTGATCCCAGCCGGAGGACCCATGGAGAACCAGATGCCCGACGCCGGCCCCTCCGAGGCCCAGCGCGCCTCCGCCCTGCGCCGGATGAAGGCGGTGGCCACGGGCGTCCTGGTGCTGCTGGCGGTGGTCTTCGTGGTCTCCTTCGCCCTGCAGGACGACTACCCCTGGCTGCGGTACGTCCGGGCGGCAGCCGAGGGCGGCATGGTGGGCGCCCTCGCCGACTGGTTCGCGGTCACCGCCCTGTTCCGGCACCCGATGGGACTGAAGATCCCGCACACGGCGATCATCCCGAGGAAGAAGGACACCATCGGGGAGTCCCTGGGAGCCTTCGTGCAGGAGAACTTCCTGGACGGGGAGGTGGCCCGGGAGAAGCTCGCCGGACTGAAACTCGCCGGCCGCGCCGGGGCCTGGCTGCGCCAACGCCCGCATGCGGAACGGGTGGCGGCGGAGGTGTCCGCCTCCGCCGAGCGGATCCTTGATGCCATGGACGATGTCCTGGTGCGGGACCTGGTGGCCAACCTGGCCCAGAAGCACATGATCGAGCCCGATTGGGCGCCCACCCTGTCCGAGGTACTGGGCAAGGTGACCGCCGAGCGTCACCATGATCAGGTGGTGGACCTGGTGGTGTCCCGGACCGGGGACTGGGTCACCCGGCACCCCGAGTTCTTCCTGAACAGCGTGCGGCAACGCTCCCCGCAGTGGGTGCCGGGCGTCGTCGACCAATTGCTGGCCGAGCGCATCCATGCCGAGGCCCTGAAGTACCTCGCCGCCGTGCGGGAGGATCCGGACCACGAGCTGCGCCGCTCCGTGGACGACTGGCTCGCGGACCTGGTGACCGACCTGCACCGGGATCCGGCGACCAGGGCGAAGGTGGAGCAGGCCAAGAGGGAGCTGTTCAACGATCCGCGCATGCGGGAGTGGGCCGAGCGGGCCTGGGCCACGACCAAGTCCGCGCTGCTGGCCCAGTTGCGGGACCCCGGCTCAGACCTGCACCTGGCCCTGGTGGCTGCCCTGCAGGACCTCGGCGTCCGGCTCGAGGAGGATCCGGCGCTGGCGGACCGCGTGGACGGCTGGGCCTCCGACGGGGCCCAGCACCTGGCCCGCCGCTACGGGCCGGAGCTGGTGGGGGTCTTCGGCGAGACCATCCAGCGCTGGGACGGCCGGCAGGCCTCCCGCACCATCGAGCTCTACCTCGGCCGGGACCTGCAGTTCATCCGGATCAACGGCTCCATCGTCGGCGCCCTGGCCGGCCTGGCGATCTACACGGTCGCCACCCTGGCCTTCGGCTAGCTGGACCGAGCGGGGCGGCTCACTGCCCGCGCGTGCGGTTCCGGAGGTGCTCGGCGCGGGCGGCCTCGACGTCGGCCGCGAACCCGGCCGGGTCCTCTGCCTTCAGGGCGTCAAGGGTGCCGTCCGCCCGCAGTGCCTCGATGTCCGCGCGCACTCCCTCCTCGAGCAGGGCCGCCAGGTCCGGGTCCGTCCCGGGGTCCTCCGATTCCGCATCCGCTCCGGCCGTCACTTCCCCGGCTCCACGGGCACCGGCGGCGGAGCCCTTGGGCTTCTTTCCGGCCGGCAGGGCCTGGAGGTCCGTCACCAACCGCCCGGGCAGTGACGCCGGCAGGGGCCCGAAGATGTTCTGGGCGGCCTTGATGACGCTCTTGCCCATGGCCCGGTTGCCGACGCCGCCGATCACGGCGCCCACCCCGAACGGCACCAGGCGGCCGAGCATGCCGGCACCCTGGCGGACGATGAACTTCTTCATGAACATGCGCTTCATCTGCTGGAACAGCACATCGGAGATGCCGGATGCCCCGGAGATCGCCGCCACCGCGCCGCCCAGGGGGCCGGACCCGGAGCCGTTCGCCTGGCTGGTGAAGTCCCGCAGGAGCTTGCGGCCGTCGTCGCCGAGCATGACGGCCATGACCAGGGTCTGCGCGCGCTGCGGGTCGTCGGTGGTCACCCCCATCAGCTCGGCCACGGACTGCGCGTACAGGGCCGTGGTCTCGAGGAAACCGATGGTGGCCGCGGCGGAGAGGCCCAGGGCGGCGGCCGTGCCGACCCCCGGCACCACGGCGGTGCCCCCGACGGCGGCCCCGCCCCCGGTGACCGCGGTCAGGTACTGCTTGCCCAGGCGTTCGGCGAGCTGGGCGGGCGTCTCATCCGGGTGCGACCGGCGCAGGCGGTTGAGGTTGCGCAGCACCAGCGGGCGCTGGACCTCCACGGCCCTGAGCACGATCTTCTGGAAGGCCGGCGTCGGGTTCCCGTGCGGGTCCACGGCCCGGTTCAGGGCGAAATCGGTCGCCTTCTGCCCGGCGACCGTCGAGATGATCGATTTCTTTGCCATGGTGGTGGCCTCCTGGAGCTGGTGGATCCTACCGACGACGCTACCGGAGCATGTGCTTCAGGAAGATCCGGACGTCCCGGGCCTCCTCGGCGCTCATCCCGTGGCCCATGCCCTCATAGGTGCGGGCCGTGAGCCGGGTGTTGGCGTCCAGCCAGTCGGCCGTGTACGCGATGGCGTCCGGGTTGATGACGAGGTCCTCCACGTCCCGGCCCCAGAAGAAGGGCCTGGGTCCCGGGCCCTCGGGGGGTGAGTCCAGGGTCTCCAACAGCGGGTTGGAGAGCACGAAGCCGCTGAGGCCCACCACGCAGGTGAAGGCCTCCGGGCGGAGCCGGTACACTGTGGACGCCATGGCCATCCCCTGGGAATGGCCCAGTACCGAGACCGTCCGGAATCCGCTCCGGGTGACCTCCTCGGCGTCCAGCAGGTCGAAGACGCGATGGGCGGCCGCCACCACCTCGGCGAAGTCGTTCGTCAGGAAGTAGTCCAGCAGGAACCAGCCCCAGGCGCCCGGATCGGGGCCCGGACCGGACCCGGCACCGTCCGTGCCCTCCATGACCGGTGCGGCGCCGGCGTCGATCTCGAACGCACCGCGCACGGCCAGACCCGTGGCGTTCTCGGGAAGCATCCCGAAGTAGGCCTGGGCGGCCCGGACCTCATTGGCGCCGTAGCCGTGGACGACCAACACCAGGTCCGTGCCGTGGCGCTGGGACTCAGGCCGTGACCAGACCACGTGGTGGCCGGTGGACAGGGTCTCTCTCACGCGGCCGTCAGTCGCTTCCGGAGCCGAGATCGAGGTCGGTCCAGACCAGGCGGTGCTCGCTCGGGGTCGTGTCGTTGGGCTCGCCCGGTTCGCCACCCGGCGCGTTGGCCCGGGTCAGGTGCGAGCCCAGTTGGCCGGACTGGGGCCAGAAGACGCCGGACGCCGCGGTGGTCAGGGAGGCGGACGGCAGCAGGTAGTCCGACCGAGCCACCGTCCAGTCGCTGCCCTCACGGCCCACCACCTCGGTGGCCATCGGATGCTCATCCTCGGTGATCGCCGCAGCGCCGCTCGAGGTGGGTTCGGGGTCCTGGATGGCCTCCGACTCCAGCAGGCCGGCGATGACGGAGGGATGCTCCTCCTCGTCCAGGGCGGTTCCGGTCAGCGGCCCGAACTCTCCGGCCAGGATGAAGGGCTCACCCTCGCTCAGCCCCCCGGACTGACCCTCGTCATCCACGATGTAGCCGGACTCTGCCGGGTCGCCAGAGACGTAGTCCGCCCACAGCCGCATCTCGTCGTGGTGGCGTTCCGCTCCGGCGAGGCCGTCTCCGGCATCACTCGGCCGGGCCGCCAGCACGTGCACGGTCTGGTCGCCGACCTGGACGGGAATATCCCAGTGTGAGCTGGACGAGAGCCGTAGGACGGAACGCTCGAGATCGGAGAAGGTGTCCTCCGGGATGGCGTTGCCCGGCATGGAATCCCACGGCAGTTCCTGGAAGGTGCGGATGCCCTCTGTGTCCAGGGGATACTTGGAATACAGCACCATGCCGTGCTGGCCGGCGAACTCTCCCGGGCCGAAGGTGTCCCCGGGCCCGCCGATGACGCCGTCGTTGTCCAGGTCCGCCCCGGTGTCCACACCGTTGTTGACCTCGGCCACGTACATGTAGGGGTAGTCGATGCCCTGCTGGCCACCGGTCCCGACGGCCAGGTAGTTCGTCCGGAAGGACTGGGCGAGCTCCTCGCCCCCGTCCACGTCCACGTCCGTCAGCAGCACGAGATCCGGTGCGGCCCGCTGGACGGTCTCGGCCACCTGCTGACCCCGCTCATCTCCGGGAGTGGAGAGATCCTCGGTCAGCTCTCCGGGGGCGGAGCGGCTCAACCCGGCCGAGAAGGTGGCCACGCGCAGGTCCTCCGGGGCGGCAGACGGCACCTTCCCCTCCTTGATCCACAGCATCTGCCGCAGCAGGTCGGGATTCTCGGGAAGGGCGTCGTTGAAGTCGAAGGACGCCACTCGCTGTGCCGGCGAGATCGAGGTGTGCGCTGCGGGAGTCTGCAGGACGGCCGGTGCGGCCGTCGCCGACGGTGCGGCAAGCAACGCCGCCACGGCGGCTGCAGGCACAAGGGCACCGCCAAGCACCATGCGCCGGCGGAGCACCCGGGGGAAAGCACTCATGCGCACCACCCTAGGCACGGACGCTGCTCCGGCGGTAGGGCCATACCGGGGACGCATCGCCAGGTCACGGCACCGGCCGGGCGGTGGCCGCCGGCAACGGACCGACCCGAAAACCGCGAGGACAGCGCGTGTCGCGGCCACTATCTCCAGAGTGGTTTAACGGTTCCACCCCTCATCCGAACCGCAGAGCCGGCCATTCGGTTATCAAATCTTGATCTCGGCACTGCCACCGAGACATCCCTGAAACATTCAAGCGATCGGCTGGCATCCTGAAGGACTGAGACGGCGGGAGATGGCGAGAACTGTCAGCGTTCCGGCCCGGACGAAGAGCGTGCAAACCCTGGCTCAGGACACAGAAACGGCCCCTGACCCGGCATGATGCCGGTTCAGGGGCCGTTGCGCGGTGGGCCCTGCGGGGATCGAACCCGCGACCCGCGGATTAAAAGTCCGATGCTCTGCCAACTGAGCTAAAGGCCCTGGCCAGCCGGTGACCGCGTCCCATGCTAGCGGACGGCGGCCCCCGGGAGGCGATCGGTCGGCCGGCGTCCCGGGGACGGGACCGTACCGCCGGTGAAGGCGTACCGTGGAGTGGGTTCCCGGTGGCGCCGCCCGTTGCAGCATCACGCCCGGCGCAGCACCGAGACCCCGAGCAGACACACCCCCATCCCCGGAAAGGTGGCCCTCCTGTGACGTCCTCCCGGAATCGTTCCGGCCGGTCCCCGAGCTCGACGGCGGCCGGCACCGTCCGCCATCACCGGCCGCGGCCGTTCGCCCCGGACCAATTCGCCGCCTTCCAGGGCGGCGCCGACCCTGCCGCCACCGCAGAGGGTGCGGCCTTGCTGGCGCGCGCCCTGGTCGACGGCGGCCGGTCCACCACAGACCAGGCCGCAGTCCGTCGGCTGGTCGGCCTGGTCGAGGAGGCCGGAATAGACACCGTGGCCCAGTGGTGGGCCGATGCCCCGGCGATCTCCCTGAGCGGTGTCCTCTGGCGGCTGTATGCGCTCCGCTCTGCGACGGTCCGCAACGGGGCCCAGTGGGCCGCCTGGTACCGCGCCGGCCACGAGGCACATGTGGCCCGCGCCGTGGCGGGGCCGGTCGAACCGCCCGGTGCCCGCGAACTGCAGCAACTGACGACCGACATCCTCACCGGGGCGTTCACCGGAGACTTCGACGTGGCACTCGAGCGGGCCGCCGCCTACAGCCGGGTGATCTGCCTGGGCCAGGCACACCACTCCGAGGCGCTCGAGGCCGGTCAGCCAGCCCAGGCCGCCGTCCTGCTGCGCCAGGCCAAACGGCTCCTGGGCACCGCCGAGGAACTCGAGGAGGCGGCGGCCGCCTGGCGCCGCGGCACGCTCGATTGAGCCGATGGCTGACAACACCGGCGCCGGTGGACATCCCCGACCCCGAACGCGCACACTGGATACCGGTGCCGGGCCGCGGTAACCCCGGGCTCCAATATTCTGCCGCTACGAGCGGCCACTCGCCGAGAGGCGTTCCCGGTCCGGCACTGCCCCCTCTCGCGGGATACCCTCTTCTTTGATGAACCTCTCACTGTCCTCCCTCCTCGCCCCGGACACCGCCAGCCTCGAACACCTCGCGGCCCTGGCGGATGGTCTGGGCGCCGCCGTGCACCAGGTCGCCCAGTTGATGGGCTCCTCCACGGCCGCCGCTGAGGAGGTCAGCACCCGCCTGTCCGAGATCGACAGCGAGTCCAGCGTCCGCCACATGGCTCTGCTCACCAGCCTGCGGAGTTCCTTCATCACCCCCCTGCCGCGCCAGGACCTCTACCTGATGGCGGACGGGCTCAACAACGCCGTGGAGAAGGTCTGCAACGCCGGACTGCTCATCGTCTCCACCGAGCAGTACCGGCTGCCCGCCGAGGCCATGGACATCCTGGAGACCCTCGGCCGGCAGGCCGAACTACTCCAGGAGGCCACGGCCCAGTTCCGGACCCTCGACGCCCTCGAGGAGACCTGGATCCAGCTCCAGCGCAATTCGAAGCGCGCCGAGCGCGTCATGGTCGAATGGGTCTCCGGGATGACCGGCGACCTGCTGCAGCGCAGCTACAACCGGCAGCGGGAGGCAGCGCACGCCGTGGATGCCGCCATCCTCGCCGTCCGGCAGATCACCGTCCACGTCGGCAGTGTCCTGGTGCAGGAGTCCTGACGGACGTGTCCCCCCTCGTTCTGGTCCTGCTGTGCCTGGTCCTCGCCCTCACCGTCGGGTACGGGCTGCTCAACGGCATGCGGGATGCCCCCAACGCCATCGCCCTGCCCGTCCGCAGCCGGGCCCTCACTCCCGGGGTGGCCCTGCTCCTGGCCGCCGTGATGAACCTCGGCGGCGGCGTCCTGTCCGGTGGCCTGCTGACCGCCGTGTGGCAGGAGCTCCCTCCGGCCATCCCCAGCGGCGGACCGGGTCTGCTGATGGCCGTCGTCGCCCTGGCCGTGGCGATCGCGTGGGGGTGGTTCGCCTGGCAGCGCGGCCTGCCCGTGTCCATGACGCATGCCCTCATCGCCGGTCTCGTCGGGGCTGGCGTGGCCCTGACCGTGACCGGTGACGCGTCCTTCGAGGGGATCTGGTCCCCCGTGCTGGTCACCGCGATGCTGGTGGGGCTGCTGCTGACCCCGTTGCTGGGGAGCTTCCTGTCCTGGATCCTCGTCACCCCGGCCACCTGGGTGGCCCGCGATGCCGCACCCGGCACGGTCAACCACACCGCCCGCATGGGGCTGGCGATCACCGGAGCCGCCAACGCCCTCGGCCACGGCGTGCAGTCCGGCCAGCGCATGACCTTCATGATCGCCATCGCCCTGACCGCCATCGGCCGGCCCGATGCCATGGGCTGGTGGGTTCCGGTGGCAGCCGGTCTCACCCTGGCCATCGGCACGCTGTTCGGCGGGTGGCGAGTGGCCCACACCCTCACGGAGAAGCTCGTGCACCTGGACCCGCTGCGCTCCGCGGTGGCCTCGACCGTCAGCGCCGGGCTGCTGTTCGTGGGCTCGTTCGCCCTCCACCTGCCGTTGTCCTCCACGCACGCCGCGGCGGCGACCATCCTCGGCGCCGGCCAGAACCAGCGCTACACCGCGGTCCGCTGGCAGCAGGTCCAGCGGGTGATCGGCTACTGGTTCGCGAGCCTGGTGGTGCCCGCGGCCGTGGCGCTCATCCTCGCCGCAGCCGCCAGCCCGCTGTTCTGAGGTGAGCCCGGCCGGGGACGCCCCGGCCGGCGACG
The DNA here is from genome assembly GCF_042433045.1 of Citricoccus parietis. Lineage (NCBI taxonomy): Bacteria > Bacillati > Actinomycetota > Actinomycetes > Micrococcales > Micrococcaceae > Citricoccus > Citricoccus parietis. Next base: position 22,439 of record NZ_JBHLWH010000028.1, read on the forward strand.
ATCAGCCGAAGCGGCCGGAGACGTAGTCCTCGGTCTGCTTGTTGGCCGGGTTGTTGAAGATGACGGAGGTCTCGTCGTACTCGATGAGCTTGCCCGGCTTGCCGGTGCCGGCGATGTTGAAGAACGCCGTCTTGTCCGCCACGCGAGCGGCCTGCTGCATGTTGTGCGTCACGATCACCACGGTGAACTCGTTCTTCAGCTCGTTGATCAGGTCCTCGATCGCCAGGGTGGAGATCGGGTCCAGGGCGGAGCAGGGCTCGTCCATGAGGATCACATCCGGCTCCACGGCAATGGAGCGGGCGATGCACAGGCGCTGCTGCTGGCCGCCGGACAGGCCGGAGCCGGGCTTGTCCAGACGGTCCTTGACCTCGTTCCAGAGGTTGGCGCCGCGCAGGGACTTCTCCACGATCCCGTCCGCCTCCGAGCGGGACATCCGGGCGCCGTTCAGCTTGTGGCCGGCCAGGATGTTGTCCCGGATGGACATGGTGGGGAAGGGGTTCGGGCGCTGGAAGACCATGCCCACCTGGGTGCGTACGGTGACCGGGTCCACGCCCGAGGCGTAGACGTCCTCGCCGTCCAGGAGCAGCCGCCCCTCGGCGCGTGCCCCGGGGAGCACCTCGTGCATGCGGTTGATGGTCCGCAGGAAGGTGGTCTTGCCGCAGCCAGAGGGGCCGATGAACGCGGTGACGGACCGCGGTTCGATGTTGATGTTGACGCCTTCCACAGCCAGGAAGTTGCCGTAGTAGACGTTGAGGTCAATGGCTTCGATGCGCTTTGACATGTGGATTCCTCTGTCTTTCGTCTCTGCTCGGCTCAGCGGCCGGAGTTCTTCGGCGCGAACGCCTTGGCGATGATGCGTGCGGCCAGGTTCAGCAGCATCACGATGACGATCAGGACCAGGGCCGCGGCCCAGGCACGGTCTGCCGAGGGCATGCCGGCGGCCGGTGCGGTCGGGTTCATCAGCTGGCGGTAGATGAACACCGGCAGGGCCGTCATCCACTCGCCGAACGGATTCCAATTGGTCGCCGCCGCATAGCCCGCGGTCACCAGGATCGGTGCCGTCTCGCCCGTGACACGGGCGATGGCCAGGGTGATGCCGGAGGCGATGCCGGACATGGCCGTGGGGAGCACGACCTTGAAGATGGTCCGCCACTTGCGCACGCCGAGGGCGTAGGACGCCTCCCGGAGCTCGTTCGGAACCACTCGGAGCATCTCCTCGGTGGAGCGGACCACCACGGGGATCATCAGCACGGACAGGGCGATGGCCGCCGTCAGGCCCATCTTGATCATCTGCACGTGCCGCGGTGACTCCCCGATGAACGTGGTGATGAACAGTTCCACCAGGGCGAACGCGAACAGGCCGGCCACGATCGAGGGGATGCCGGTCATGACGTCCACGAAGAACACGATGGAGCGGGAGAACCAGCCACCCCGGCTGTACTCCACCAGGTAGATCGACGTCAGCAGGCCGATCGGAACCGAGATGATCGTGGCCATCAGCGTGATCATCAGGGTGCCGGCCAGACCGTGCAGGAAGCCGCCCTGTAGGGAGGCGCCCTCATTCTGAGTCGAGATGTCATCCGCACCGGTCACGCCGTCCATGTCCGTCCACAGCAGCTGGGGGTTGGCCAGCAGGGTGGGCAGACCGTTGGCGAACACGGTCCAGATCACGGAGATCAGCGGGATGAGGGCCAGGATGAAGGCGGACCACACGAGGTTGCGCCAGATGCCGTCCGTGGCACGGCGCTTGTTCTCGATGACGTAGGTGGTGACGTACATGCCGACGATGTAGAGGACCGCGGCGAAGATCAGCCAGCCGGTCCAGCTGAAGGAGCCGCCGCCCAGCAGGGACGTGAGGCCGGCGGCGAGGACCAGCGCACCGACGGCGACGGCGATCCAGGTCCAGCGCGGCATCTGGCCGGCGGTCAGGGAGTTCTTCCTGGTTCCGCCCGGCTGCGGGGCATTTCCCCGCTGGGTGGTGTCAGTTGAGGTGGTCATCAGTTCGCTCCCGAGAATTCCTTGTGCCGGTTGACGATCCAGCGCGCGATCATGTTGACCACGAGGGTGATGATGAACAGCATCAGGCCGGCTGCGATCAGCTCGGACTGGCGCATGCCGAAGGCCTCGGGGAAGTTCAGGGCGATCTCAGACGGGATGGTCGCGTTCCGCCCGGAGGTGATGATGCTCCAGGAGAAGATGCCCGGGGAGAGCACCAGGGTGACGGCCATGGTCTCGCCGAGGGCTCGGCCCAGACCCAGCATGATCGAGGAGATGATTCCAGCGCGGGCGAACGGGAAGACGGTCATCCTGATCATCTCCCAGCGGGTGGCACCGAGCGCCAGGGCGGCTTCCTCGTGCAGCTTGGGGGTCTGGATGAAGATCTCGCGGCAGAGGGAGGTGATGATCGGCAGGATCATCACGGCCAGCACGATCGCGGACGTCAACAGGGCACGGCCGGTGTTGCCGGCATCGCCGCCGAACAGCGGGATCCAGCCCAGGTACTCGTGCAGCCACTTGTAGATGGGCACCACACCGCCGGCCAGCGTGGTCATGCCCCACGCGCCGAAGACCACGGACGGGATGGCCGCCAGCAGATCGATGATGTAGCCGACCGGGGTCGCCACCGACTTGGGGGCGTAGTGCGAGATGTAGAGCGCGATCCCCACCGCCACCGGGGTGGCCAGCAGGATGGCGATGATCGAGGCGATCAGCGTGCCGGCCATGAGCGGCCAGACGTACTGCCAGAACGTGTCTGCGCTCTCGATGCTCTCCTCATCGGAGAAGATCTCCGGCCACAGGGCCGGCAGGGATTCGACCACCAGGAAGATCGCGACGAACGCCAGGACCATCAGGATGACGACGCCGGCCGCGAGGGCCAGGCCGGAGAAGACCTTGTCCCCTGCGGCACCGCCGCGCGACGCCGTGAGCGACGACTTCTTCGCCGGCTCAGTGGCTGTTTCAGTCACGGTGACTCCCCTCGGAGTTCGTGGTGCGGACCCGGAGTCCACATCTCAGGAATGGATAGCGTGTCAAGCATGGCACAGCCGCCGACCCTACTTGAGAGGGTCGGCGGCTGGGCCGAGAGGCCGATCAGCACCGGCCGGAACCGGCGAGGATCAACCCTGGACGGAGATGGCCTGGATGGACTCCAGAGCGGCTTCGCGGGTGGCCTCGGAGATCGGAGCGTTGCCCGCGGAGGACTCGGCAGCGGCCTGGCCCTCCTCGGACACCACATACTCGCCGAAGGCCTTGGCCATGTCAGCGGTCTCCTGGTCCTGGTACTGGTTGCAGAAGATGTGGTAGGAGACCAGCACGATCGGGTAGACGCCGGCCTCGGTGGTGGTGCGGTCGAGCTCGACGGCACCGGCCTCGCCTGGCGCAGCCTTCTCGACGGCGGCGGCAGCAGCATCGGCGGAGTACGGCACGTACTCCTCGCCGACCTGGACGGCCACGGTTCCGAGCTCGCCGATCTGGGAGGCATCGGCATAGGTGATGGCACCGTCGGTGGACTGGGCCAGGGAGACGACACCGGAGGTCTGCTGGGCGGACTCGGCGGTGATCTCAGAGGGCCAGGTCTCGACGACGTCGTAGGTCCAGGACTCCGGAGCCGCGGCCGTCAGGTAGTCGGTGAAGTTCTCGGTGGTGCCGGAGTCATCGGCACGGTGCACCACGGTGATGTCGGTGTCCGGCAGCTCGGCATCCGGGTTCTGGTCGGCGATCGCCGGGTCGTTCCAGGTGGTGATCTCGCCGGTGAAGACCTGGGCGATGGTCTCGGCGTCCATGTTGACCTCGTCGACACCCTCGAGGTTGAAGGCAACGGCGACCGGGGAGATGTAGGACGGGACGTGGAAGACGCCCTCCGGGCCGCAGACCTCCTCGGCGGAGGCCATCTCCTCTTCGTCCATGGCGGCGTCGGAGCCGGCGAAGGAGTACTGGCCGGCCAGGAAGCCCTCGCGGCCGGAGCCGGAGCCCACCGGGTCGTACTGGACGGTCAGGTCCGGGTGGACCTCGGTGACACCGTTGGTCCAGGCGGTCATGGCGGACTCCTGTGAGGAGGCGCCACCACCGATCAGGGTGCCCGAGACCTCGGCCGGGGCACCCGACTCGGAGCCGGCCGGAGCGGAGGACTCGGTGGAGCCACCGTTGCCACCGCAGGCGGTCAGGGCCAGAGCGGCGACAGACAGGACGGCGGCGTAGCGCCCGATGCGAAGAGCCTTCACGAATATGCCTCTTTCGAGTTCGATGACAGTGCAGGCGAGGCCGTCACCACTGCTTGTCCGAGTGGCAACTGACGAAGCAGGGCAGGGATGCCGATGGCCTCGATCCACCAGAAAGGTATGGGGGCAAGGTGACGCGAGGGGCGGTGCAAGATTAACGCGAGCTTAACGAGTCCCCGGCACCCCGCCGGCACCGGGGGCACGGTGGGCGGTCAGGCCAGCAACGGCGCGGAAGTGCTCCCGTCCTGCGGCCATTTCCTGGACGGCGTGAGTAATCTCACGCCGTCGTGGTCCACCTCCGTGTCCCGCCAGGACTCCTCGGCGGTCCCCTGACGACGGTGCCGGCCCTGGTCGATCGTCCGCCGCGCCGGCTGGTCCGGCCTAAGCTAGTCGGCATGGAGCAGCAGCCCGCGTCCGGCTCCTCCTGGACGAGAACGGTGACGAAGGCACGGCAGTGGTGGACCCGCACGTGGTCCTTCGCCACCCGCCGGGCACGCTCAGGCGCCTCCCGGGTCACCTCGGCGCTGGTCCCGGCCGCCTTCAGCGCCATCTGTGCCGTGCTGTCCTACGTGTTCGCCGAGGTCGTGCTGGGCCACGAGGATCCCCTCTTCGCCGCCACCGCGTCCCTCATCGCCCTCGGCTTCAACCGGGACCCCAAGGTCCGCAAGGTCCTCGAAGTGGCCATCGGCTGCACCCTGGGCATCCTCATCGGCGACCTCATGCAGGCCGTGCTGGGCCAGGGCTACTGGCAGGCGATGCTCGTGGTCTTCACCTCCATCCTGGTGGCCCGGTTCATCGACTCCAGCGCCACCTTCACCCTGCAGATGAGCCTCCAGTCCATCCTGGTGGTGCTCCTGCCCGCCGCGCAGGGTGGGCCGTTCACGCGCAGCCAGGACGCCGTCGTCGGCGGTTTCATCGCCCTCCTGGTGACCCTGCTGATGCCGAAGGACCTGCGCAAGGAGTCCGCCACAGGCCTGCGTGACCTCTACGGGACCCTCACGCGCGCCCTGCGCGACTGCTCGGAGGCGCTGCGCTCCCATGAGTCCCGGACCGCGTGGATGGGTCTGGTGGCCTGCCGCGGCACGCAGACCGCCGTGGAGAACCTGCGCAAGGACGTCAGGAACGCCCGCGAACTGGCCACCTTCTCCCCAACCAAGCGCCGCGCGCGCCCCGAGCTGGACGAGACGGCCCACACCGTGGAGATGTCCGACCTGGCGGTGCGGAGCATGCGCATCGTCGCCCGCCGCGTCATCAGCGTGATCGACAACGGCGCCCTGGACGACGAGGGGACCGGGTTGCTGGCGGACTGGTTCGATGAGGCCGCGGACGCCGTCGGGATCCTGGGCCGGTCCCTGGGGGAGCCGGCGGCGGCCGGCCGGCACAAGTCACTCTCCGTGGCCCGGGGCGCCCTCGGCGGGGCGGCCGCGCGGCTCGATCCAGCCGAACTGGGCGCCACCACACTGCACGCCGAGGCACTCGTCATGCTGCTGCGCCCCATGATGGTCGACCTCATCGAGGCCACCGGCTCCTCCCACGACGAGGCCGTCGGGTACCTGCCGCGCCTCTGATTTCGGCGCTCAGTCGGCCCCTGAACCGGCCGGCGCGTAGCGTGTCCGTGCGCGGCACTAGCCTTGGTCCATGGCGACGAAGACCAGTAGACGAGCGAACCCCGGCTACCGCTGCAGCGAGTGCGGGTGGACGACCGCCAAGTGGGTGGGTCGGTGCGGCGAGTGCCAGGCCTGGGGCACGGTGACCGAGTCCGGCGCGGACGCCTCGTCCGGCCGGACCCCCGCCGCCACGGTCGCGACTCCGGCCGTGCCGATCGGTGAGATCGACGCCTCACAGGCCCGCTTCCACACCACCGGGGTGTCCGAACTGGACCGGGTGCTCGGCGGCGGACTGGTTCCGGGCGCGGTGGTGTTGATGGCCGGCGAGCCCGGCATCGGCAAATCCACCCTGCTGCTGGACGTGGCCGCCAAGGTGGCCCGGCACCGGCGTCCGGAGGGTTCCACGCGGTCCGTCCTGTACGTGACCGGGGAGGAGTCCGCGGCCCAGGTGCGGCTGCGTGCCGACCGGATCGGCGCCGTCGCCGACACCCTGTTCCTGGCCGCCGAGACGGATCTCGGCCGGGCCCTGGGCCAGATCGAGAAGGCCGAGCCGGACCTGCTGATCGTGGACTCCGTCCAGACCCTGCAGTCCCAGTCCGTGGACGGCACCGCCGGAGGCGTCACCCAGGTGCGCGAGGTGGCGGCCAGCCTGATCAACGAGGCCAAGAGCCGGAACATGACCACCGTGCTCGTGGGCCACGTGACCAAGGACGGTTCCATCGCCGGTCCCCGCCTGCTGGAGCACCTGGTGGACGTGGTCTGCCAGTTCGAGGGTGAACGGCACTCACGCCTGCGCCTGGTCCGGGCCGTGAAGAACCGCTATGGGCCGACGGACGAGGTGGGGTGCTTCGACTTGGGGGACGCCGGCATCGTCTCCCTGGAGGACCCCTCCGGACTGTTCCTGTCCGGGACCCTGAACCCCGTGGAGGGCACCTGCGTGACGGTGACCCTGGAGGGCCGGCGGCCCCTGGTGGCCGAAGTCCAGTCCCTGCTGACGCCGTCCGGGCAGGGCAGCCCCCGCCGGACGGTCAGCGGGCTGGACTCGGCGCGCATCAACATGATCCTGGCCGTCCTGCAGCGCCGTGCGGGATTCCCCCTGAACCAGGACGACTGTTACGTGGCCACCGTGGGCGGGGTGCGGCTGACGGAGCCGGCCTCTGACCTGGCGGCCGCACTGGCCATCGCGAGCGCCAAGCTCAATGCGGTGGTGCCCAAGGGCCTGATCGCCTTCGGGGAATTGGGACTGGCCGGAGAGGTCCGCCCCGTGCCCGGCATCGGACGGCGCATCCGGGAGGCCGCCCGGTTGGGTTTCCGCCGCGCCGTGGTGCCGAAGTCCCCCGAACCGCTGGGTGAGTTGCCGGACGGCGTGGCCGTGGCCGAGGTCCGCACGCTGACGGAGGCCCTGGAGACCATGAAGGACTGGGCCTCCTGATCCACCAGCCTTCTGATCCACCAGCCTTCTGATCCACCAGCCTTCTGACCGCGGTTACTGCAGGTTGAACGTCACCGGCTGGGCCTTGAGCTCTCCCAGGGACACCTCGAGGCGGTAGGTGCCGCTGCGGGGTTCCGTGGTGGTCTCGCCGCAGTCCTCGGCGGAGCGCACGCGCGGCCAGGTGAACCGGGCACGCTCCTGCTCATCCGGGGAGATCTCCACCAGGGCGTCCTGGCCGTCCACCTGGCAGTCCTCCGTGGAGAAGATCCGGTCCGAGCCGGAGTACACCGTGAACACCTGCTGCGTGGTGCCGAGGTTCGCCTCGCAGGGCTCCTCACCCGTGTTGTCCACGCGCAACTCCAGAACCGGCTCCTCCCCGTCCCCGTAGGTCGGCTGGTCCGTGGCGGCGGAGATCACGATGTCCCCGGGCGGGCAATTGCCCGAGGCCGCGGCCTCACCGGAGGCCGAGGGCGAGGCCGATGGGTCATCACCGGCCCCGTCGGTGGCGCCGGATTCTGGCGCGGTTCCCGTGGCGGACGCCTCCGGCGAGGCCGCGGCCTCGCCGGAGGGGGTGGCGGCCACGCTCGGGGACGACGTCGGCGCGGGGGCGTCCTCGCCGGCGGCCGGCCTGAAGAGCGAGACAAGCCACCAGACCAGCCCCACCACGATCGCCAGGACGACCACGAGCAGCACCAGGGCGACCAGCCGGCGACGGCGGTACACCGCGCTCGATTGCGGTCGCAGCAGGTCGTTGTTTCGGGGCTCACCGGGCATGCCTCCAGCCTAAGGACTGCGGTGGCCGGTCCCGGACTGGCCACGCCGATGATCGGCCGGCGCACTACAGTAGACGGCATGTCTGCGCCGGTGATCACGTCCACCCTTCACCACCGGATCAACGACTGGTTCTCCGCCCACGCACGGGATCTGCCGTGGCGTCATCCGGAGTGCAGCCCGTGGGGTGTCCTCGTCAGTGAGATCATGCTGCAGCAGACCCCCGTGGTGCGGGTGCTGCCCGTCTGGACGGCCTGGATGGAGCGCTGGCCCACGCCGCGGGATCTGGCCGCAGAGCCTGCGGGCGAGGTCATCCGCGCCTGGGGCCGTCTGGGATATCCACGCCGAGCCCTCCGTCTCCAGGCTGCGGCCGCGGAGATCGCCGGCTCCCACGGGAATCGGGTGCCGGACCGTGTCGACCAACTCCTTGCCCTGCCCGGCGTCGGCGCGTACACGGCCGCCGCCGTCGCCTGCTTCGCCTTCGATCAGCCGGAGGTGGTGGTGGACACCAACATCCGCCGGGTACACGCCAGGATGGTCTCCGGCCGCGCGCTGCCGGAGAAATCCCTGACCACCGCTGAGATGGCCCTGGCCCGGGACCTCATGCCCGAGGACCCGGAGCAGGCCTGCCGGTGGAATGCCGCGGTGATGGAACTGGGGGCGCTGATCTGCACGGCCCGCTCCCCCCAGTGCGAGCTCTGCCCGGTGGCCGACCTCTGCGCCTGGCGGGTGGCCGGCATGCCGGAGCCGCACTACAAGCCCACGGGCCAGGCCTGGGCCGGCACCGACCGCCAGGTGCGTGGCGCCGTCATGGCCCTGCTCCGCGACCGCGGCTCGGTGGCACTCTCCGCACTTCCCGCACTCACGACATCGGCCGGCACCTTGGGCGCGCATCGCCCCGAGGCCGCCCAGTACGAGCGGTGCGTGGACGGCCTGGTGTCAGACGGATTGGCCGTCCGGAACGGCAACGGCCCGGAGGCCATGCTCAGCCTGCCTGGCTGAGGGCCCCCGGGCCGTCCGGTGCCGGAACCCGCCCCTGCCGCCGGGATGGCGGCCGGTGACTCCGGCGACAGCGTTGGTCAGTTGATCAGTTGTTCTTGTTTCCGCCGAAGAGGTCCTTGGCAGCGTCCTTGACGTCCTCGACCTTGTCCTTGACACCGGCCTTGGCCTCATCGGCCCGGCCCTCGTTCTTCAGACGGTCGTTGTCCGTCGCGTCGCCCAGACCCTGCTTGGCCTGGCCCTTGACCTCGTCGGCCTTGTTCTCAAAGCGATCTCCGGTACCCATGGTCTCCTCCTCGCTACGGTGAACGGCCGGCACCTGCCGACCCTTGCCCCTGCAGTCAAACACGCCACCCCGAGCTGTGGCTACAGGGAGATGATCATGCGGGTGTTGCCGAGGGTGTTGGGCTTCACCCGGGCCAGGTCCAGGAACTCGGCCACGCCCTCGTCCTGGGAGCGCAGCAGCTCGGAGTAGACCTCCGGGTCGACGACCGACTGGTCTGCCATGACCTCGAATCCGTGGCGGCTGAAGAAGTCGACCTCGAACGTCAGGCAGAACACCCGGGACACCCCCAGCGCGCGGGCCCGCTCCAGCAGCCGGTCCAGGATGCGGTGACCCACCCCGTGCCCACGCCATTCGCTGGAGGTGGCCAGCGTGCGCACCTCGGCGATGTCCTCCCAGATCACATGGAGGGCGCCGAATCCCGCCAGGGTGCCATCCGGAGCCTCGGCCACCATGAACTCCTGGATGGCCTCGTAATAGGCCACGGCCTCCTTCTGCAGCAGCACGCGTTCACGGGCCAGCGGCTCCACGAGGGCGCGGATGGCATGGACGTCCCGAGTCCGCGCGGGCCGGATGACGAGTTCAGTGGAGTCCATCGGTTCAGTGTAGGACTCCGCCAGCGGTATCAGCCCCCAACGGCAGAGGACCCGCCCTTGACGGGGCGGGTCCTCTCAACATCAGCTGCCGTCACGCCGGGGTCCGGACTGACGGCGGGGCCAGCTCTTACTGCCCGGTGGTCGAGGCCTCGATCTCCGGGTGTTCCGGAGCCGCTTCCAGGGCCTCCGGTTGGTGAGCGATGGTGAAGGTGAGCTTGGCCGTCTCCGCCTCCCCTTCCAGACCCACGCTGATGGCGGAACCGGGCGTGATCTCCCCGAAGAGGATCCGCTCGGAGAGCTGGTCCTCCACGAGGTGCTGGATGGTGCGGCGCAACGGGCGGGCGCCCATGGCCGGATCGTAACCCCGATTGGCCAGGAACTCCTTGGCCGGGGTGGACACGCTGATGGTGAGATCCTGCTCGTCCAGGCGCTTCTGCAGGCGCGCGATGAACAGGTCCACGATCTGCACGATCTCGCCCTTGGACAGCTGCGGGAAGACGATCACGTCGTCCACGCGGTTGAGGAACTCCGGCCGGAAGTGCTGACGCAGCTCCTCCTGGACCTTGCCCTTCATCCGGTCGTAGCCGGTCTGGGTGTCCGCGGCGGACTGGAAGCCCGTCATGACGCCCTTGGAGATGTCCTTGGTGCCGAGGTTCGTGGTCATGATGATCACGGTGTTCTTGAAGTCCACCACACGGCCCTGGGAATCGGTCAGACGGCCGTCCTCCAGGATCTGCAACAGGGAGTTGAACAGGTCCGCGTGGGCCTTCTCCACCTCGTCGAACAGCACCACGGAGAACGGGCGGCGGCGGACCTTCTCCGTCAGCTGTCCGCCTTCCTCGTAGCCCACATAGCCGGGAGGGGCACCGAAGAGACGGGAGACGGTGTGCTTCTCCTGGAACTCGGACATGTCCAGCGTGATGAGGGCTTCCTCGTCACCGAACAGGAACTCGGCCAGGGCCTTCGCCAACTCGGTCTTGCCGACGCCCGTGGGCCCGGCGAAGATGAACGAGCCGGAGGGCCGATTCGGATCCTTCAGTCCCGCACGGGTGCGGCGGATCGCCTGGGACAGCGACTTGATGGCCTCGTTCTGGCCGATGACCCGCTGGTGGAGTTCGGCCTCCATGTTGCGCAGGCGGTCGGTCTCCTCCTCAGTGAGCTTGAAGACCGGGATGCCCGTGGAGGTGGAGAGCACCTCGGCGATGAGATCGTCGTCCACCTCGGCGATGCCCTCGGTGACGGAGGTCCGCCATTCCTCTTCCTTCTGGTTGCGCTCGTCCGTGAGCTTCTGCTCCTGGTCGCGCAGGTTGGCGGCACCCTCGAAGTCCTGGCCGTCGATGGCGGCCTCCTTCTCGGCGCGGACCTCGGCGATCCTGGCCTCGAACTCCTTGATCTCCGGCGGCGTGGTCATCCGCTTGATGCGAAGCCGTGCCCCAGCCTCGTCGATCAGGTCGATGGCCTTGTCCGGCAGGAACCGGTCCGAGACATACCGGTCAGCCAGGGTGGCGGCCGACTTCAGGGCCTCGTCCGTGATCGAGACGCGGTGGTGTGCCTCGTAGCGGTCACGCAGCCCCCTGAGGATCTCGGTGGTCTCCTCGACGGAGGGCTCGTTGACCTGGATCGGTTGGAAGCGACGCTCCAGCGCGGCATCCTTCTCGATGTGCTTGCGGTACTCGTCCAGGGTGGTCGCACCGATGGTCTGCAGCTCGCCGCGGGCCAGCATCGGCTTCAGGATCGACGCGGCATCGATGGCACCCTCGGCGGCGCCTGCACCCACGAGGGTGTGGATCTCGTCGATGAACAGGATGATGTCCCCGCGGGTGCGGATCTCCTTGAGCACCTTCTTCAGGCGCTCCTCGAAGTCACCGCGGTAGCGCGAACCAGCCACCAACGAGCCGAGATCCAGCGTGTACAGCTGCTTGTCCATCAGGGTTTCCGGGACATCGTTGCGGACGATGGCCTGGGCCAGTCCCTCGACCACGGCGGTCTTGCCGACGCCGGGCTCACCGATGAGCACGGGGTTGTTCTTGGTGCGGCGGGACAGCACCTGCATGACCCGCTCCATCTCCAGGGCACGCCCGATGACCGGGTCCAGTTTGCCCTCGCGGGCCGCGGCCGTCAGGTTGCGGCCGAACTGGTCCAAGACCACCGACCCTGCCGGGGCGCCCTCGGACTGGCCGCCGGCGGAGACGCCGGCTCCTGCGGTCTCCTTGCCGCCGGCACCACCCTGGTAACCGGACAGCAGCTGGATGACGGTCTGGCGGACCCGGTTCAGGTCAGCGCCGAGCTTCACCAGCACCTGAGCGGCCACGCCCTCGCCCTCGCGAATCAGCCCCAGCAGGATGTGCTCGGTGCCGATGTAGTTGTGGCCCAGCTGGAGGGCCTCGCGCAGGGAGAGCTCCAGGACCTTCTTCGCCCGCGGCGTGAAGGGGATGTGGCCGGACGGGGTCTGCTGGCCCTGACCGATGATTTCCTGGACCTGCTCGCGCACGGCGCCCAGGGAGATGTTGAGCGACTCGAGGGCCTTGGCGGCCACTCCTTCGCCTTCGTGGATCAGACCGAGCAGGATGTGCTCGGTACCGATGTAGCTGTGGTTGAGCATCCGCGCTTCTTCCTGCGCGAGCACCACCACCCGCCGGGCACGGTCCGTGAATCTCTCAAACATGGGGCACACTCCTTGCTGACTGTGGTGTCGATGCTACGCACCGCAAGACGACTTCGGGCGGCTGTTCGCCACTGGGAGAACAGCCGCCCGAAGGGGCGTGGGTGCAGCGCGGGGCCGGAGCCGAGTTGCCCGCCCTCCCGCGCCACCGACTACTTCTTGGCGTTCCGGTAGGCCTCGACGATGTCCCGGTGCAGCCGTCCCCGGCGGGAGACCTCGTAGCCGTTGTCCGCGGCCCATTCACGGATCCTCGCCGCCTCATTGGCGGGGGCCGGTGGTGCCACGGCGCGGGCCTTGCGGATGTACCCCTTCAGGGTCGTGCGCAATTCCTTGGCGTGATCCGCCGACAGGTCGATTTCATAGTGACGCCCGTCCAAGGAGAACTGAACGGTCTCTTCGGCTGGTGTTCCGTCCAGATCGTCAACCAAGACCACTTCCACTTTCTGTGCCAAGACTCCCCCTAGGTGTTCTGCTTTTCGCTCTCCAGCATCCGTTCAATCGGCCGCGGTGATTCACGGACAATGCATCGGCAATCTGGAATCTGATCCACTCATCTTGATCCGAATACCGAGTATTGCGGAGAAGATAAGAAACGTTCAACTCAGAAGCGCTTGCGCCCGATTATTCCATGCGAACTCACAGGTTCAGAATGCGTGATGTTTCCGAACAGCAAAGAACCTCATCGGCTTCTTTCACCCTGAGGAGACAGGGCATTCACGGGTCAATTCACTGATCAAGGAGTGAACGTATTCCCGTGCCATCGGCACCGGAATGGCGTTGTCCTTCCGGGTATCCGCTTTCCCTGGACCAGGAGCCGGATCCCTGCCACGCCCGGCAGCCCGCACGGACCGGGAGGTTCAGTCGCGGGGAGGCTGAGCGCGTCCGTCGAGCCGATCGGGGCCTGCGAGCCGATCGACTCCGTCGACGTGATCTGAACTGTTCTGCCGGTCTGCTGCTGAGTCTCCTGCTGAGCCCGGGGCTGTACGCTGGCGAGCCCACTCCTGCGCCTCGCGCTCCTCGAGCTCCGCCTTGGCCTGGCGTTCCCCGGTGTCCACTCGGAACACCGAGCGCATGACGAGCCAGAAGATCAGGGCCAGACCCACGGAGGGGGCCAGGACGGAGAAGTAATCCCAGAAACTTGCCATCAGTGACCGACCCCGGTGACCTCTGGCTTGAGCAGGGGGAACAGGATGGTCTCCCTGATCCCGGCACCGGTGAAGAGCATGACGAGCCGGTCGATGCCGAGACCGATACCGCCCATGGGCGGGGCCCCGTACTCGAGGGCCCGCAGGAAGTCCTCGTCGAACTGCATGGCCTCGTCGTCACCGGCGGCGGAGGCCCGGGACTGCTCCACGAGCCGCTCGCGCTGGATGACCGGGTCGATCAGCTCGGAGAACGCGGTGCCACGCTCCATTCCACCGATGATCAGGTCCCAGGCCTCGATGACACCCGGCTGGTCCCGGTGCGGGCGGGCCAGCGGCTGTGCGGCGGGCGGGTAGTTGTAGACGAAGGTGGGGTTCACCAGCGTGGGCTCGACGATCTCCCCGAACAGCTCGAGGATCATCTTCTCCGCGTCCCAGAAGGGGTCGAAGGACACCTGGTGCTCCTCGGCCACGGCTCGCAGCTGTTCCACGGGGGTCTCCGGCGTGATCTCTCGGCCCACGGCCTCGGACAACCCCGGGTACACCTCCACCCAGGCCCACTCGCCGTCCAGGTCCGCCGTGCCGTTCGGCGTCTCGACGGTCCGGCCAGCGCCCACGGCGTCCGCCGCGTTCAGGATCATCTCCTTCATGCGGTCCGCCATGGAGTACATGTCCGCCCAGGCCTCGTAGGACTCGAGCATGGTGAACTCGGGTGAGTGCGTGGAGTCCACGCCCTCGTTGCGGAAGACGCGGCCGATCTCGAACACGCGGTCGATCCCACCGACCACGGCCCGCTTGAGGTAGAGCTCCGTGGCGATGCGCAGTGTCATGTCCTGGCCGAAGGCGTTCAGGTGCGTCTCGAACGGGCGCGCGTGCGCGCCGCCGTGGACGAGCTGCAGGACGGGAGTCTCGACCTCGACGTACTCGCGCGCTTCCAGGGTGTGGCGGATCGAGCGGATGATGGCGGCGCGGGTGTGCACCATCTTCCGGGCCTCGGGCCGCACGATCAGGTCCGCATAGCGCTGGCGGACGCGGGTCTCCTCATTGAGTTCGGCGTGCAGCACGGGCAACGGCCGCAGGGCCTTGGAGGCCATCTGCCAGGAGTCGGCCATGATGGACAGCTCGCCGCGGCGCGAGGCGATGACCTCGCCGCTCACGGCCAGGTGGTCGCCGAGATCCACGAGGTGTTTCCAGTCCGCGAGGGAGTCCTCGCCGACGTTCGCCAGGGAGACCATGACCTGCAGGCGGACGCCCTCACCGCCGTCGCCGCCTTCCTGCAAGGTGGCGAAGCACAGCTTGCCGGTGTTCCGCAGGAACACCACGCGGCCGGCAACACCGACCGTGTCTCCCGTCTCTGTGCCCGGCTCGAGGTCGGGGTAGGCCTCCCGGACCTGCTGCAGGGAGTGGGTGCGCCCGACGGAGACCGGATAGGCCTCGCCGCCGGCTGCCAGGATCTCGGCGCGCTTGTCTTGGCGCACCTGCCGCTGGTCGGCACTGGAGGCGGGGTTCGTGGGAGGCGGAGTCTTCTCGGTGGTCACGGTCATCCAGTCTACGTGCCCCCGGCAGGACGCCAATTGACGCGCCTGCGCGTCACCACCTGCGCGTCACCAGATGGTGACGCGATCCTCCGGATCCAGCCACATCGCATCACCGGGTTCGGTACCGTAGGCCTCGTGGAACGCGTCCAGGTTCTTCACCACCTGGTTGCAGCGGAACTCGTTGGGCGAGTGCGGGTCCGAGGTGATGCGCGTGATCGCGGTCTCCGTGCGGGTCAGCTGGCGCCAGCACTCGGCCCAGGAGGCGAAGAACGCCCGATCCTGCTCGCGCGAGGCCTCGTCGGCGTCGGCCCGCTCGGCGGGCCCGTCGGTGTTCGGAAGTCCTTCGGAGCCGGTCCCGTCCCGGTCAGCGTCGGTGCCGCCCGCGCTGCCCTCACCGGGGTTTTCCTCGCGCCAGATACCCAGCGCCTGGGAGGCGATGCCGAGTCCGCCCAGGTCGCCGATGTTCTCGCCGAGCGTGAGCTCGCCGTTGACCTGGTGCTCGGGGGCCTCAGCGGGACTCAGCGCCTCGTACTGGCCGACGAGCCGGGTGGTGCGTTCCTCGAAGGCCGCGCGGTCGGCGTCGGTCCACCAGTTCTGCAGGGAGCCGTCCCCGGCGTACTGGGAGCCCTGGTCGTCGAAGCCGTGACCGATCTCATGGCCGATGACCGCGCCGATGGCCCCGAAGTTCTCCGCTGCCAGCCGGTTCGGGTCGAAGAACGGGGGCTGGAGGATGGCGGCGGGGAACACGATCGCGTTCTCCAGCGGGGAGTAATAGGCATTGACCGTCTGCGGGGTCATGTGCCATTCCTCCGGGTCCGGCCCCGTCTCGATCTTGGCGAGGTCGCGTTCGAACTCGAACGCGTTGGCGGCCCGGACGTTGGCGATGAGGTTCTCCGGGTCCACGGCCAGGGACGAGTAGTCGATCCACTTCACGGGGAACCCCACCATGGGCTTGAACATGGATAGCTTCTCCAGGGCCTTCTGGCGGGTGTCCTCCCCCATCCAGTCGAGGGTGCTGATCGACCGGCGGTAGGCCTCGATGAGGGCGGAGATGAGGCCGTCCATGGCGGCTTGGTGGCCGGCCGGGAAGTGCTTGGCCACATACAGCCGGCCGACATCCTCGCCCACGGCACCGTTCACGAAGGCGACGCCTCGCTTCCAACGGGGACGGACCTCCTCGGTGCCGGCGATCTTGCGGCCGTAGAACTCGAAGTTCTCGTTGACGAAGGCCTCGGTCAGGTAGGGCGCGGCGGACCGGAGCAGCTGGAGCTGCAACCACCGCTTCCAGGTGCCCAGGTCCTCCTCCACGAGCAGCGTCTGCATCGCGGCCAGGAAGTCCGGCTGCCAGGCGACGACCTCGGCGCTGCGGCCACCCGTGGCGCCGACACCCTCGAGCCAGCGCTCGGCCAGCGGGAAGGCCTTCAGCAAGGCGGTCCGGTCCAGGAGGTTGTACCGGGCCACGGCGTCACGGACCTTGACGACGTCCCAGTGGGCGGCGGCGATCTTGGTCTCCAGGTCCACCACCCGGTCCGCGTCCCGCTCGGCCTCGTCGCGGTCCCCGCCGATGCCGGCGAGCATGAACAAGTTGTCCACGTGCTGGCGGTAGTCCGTGACCAGCTCCGCGAACTTCTCCTCGCGGTAGTAGGACTCGTCCGGCAGTCCAAGGCCGTCCTGGATCAGGTGCAGCAGCATGCGCTCGGGGTTCCCGGCGTCATTCAGGGAGCCCGTGCCGATCAGCCCGCTGATGCCGGCGCGCTGCAGCTGTCCGGAGAGGTGGATGAATTCCTCCGGGGTGGACACGCCCTCGATCTGGGCCAGGTCGGCGACGATCGGCTCGAGGCCGCGCTCCTCCACTCCGGATTCATCCATGAAGGACGCGTAGAGGGCGCCGATCCGGCGGCGAGCGCCGTCGTCGTCATGTCCCGCGGTGAAGGGACCGGACTCACGCCCCGCGCCCGGGCCGGACCAGAAGTGCGCGGCCGCGTCCTCTGCGATGTGCCGCACGGCCAGCTCCGAGGCGTCCCGCAACTCCATGAACGCCCCGTAGGCACCCTGGTCCGCCGGGATCGAGTTGGACTGCAGCCAGGCACCGTTGACGTGCCGGTACAGGTCCTCGCGGGCGCTGGGCTGCGGGGATGGGGTGGTTTCAGTCACGGATGCTCCTAGGAAGGGCCGGGCATGTCCACCGATCCTAGCGGCGAAGGGCCCCGACTCAGACGAGCGACTGCAGGCGGGCCAGGGACTGGTCCATCTGGTCGGAGCTGATGGCGGGGAAGATGTTCTTGGCCAGCAGCTCCTGGTCGGTCACCTGGGACCAGTCGTAGGTCAGGGAGACCTCCGTGGTGTCCTGGTCCACCGGTTCCAGCTGGTACACCCACTGCCAGCCACCCGGCTCCCCGCCGACGGGGCCCGGCTTCCAGCCCACGAGCTTGTTCTCGTCATAGGCCACCACGTGGTTCTCCCGCTGGTAGTCGCCGCCCTGGGACTCGGCGTGCATGTTCATGACGAACGTGTCGCCGACCTGCTGGATGCGCTGGGACTTCTCATCTGCGCGCACCATGTCGGAGCCATCGAACTCCTGATGCCGGGCTGGCAGGGTCAGGATCTGGAAGATGTCCTTGGCCGGGGCCTCGATGGTCCGGGTGACAGTCTGCTTCTTCTCGCCGTGTGCGGTCTCATTCATCGTCATGCTGCACCCTAAACACGTCCGGCGCCCGACTTTCAAGGGCAGTGGTGCGCCGACCGGTCAGTCGGACCGGTCAATCGGCGCCAGTCGGACCAGTCATACGGAGCGTTCAGCCGGAGCGGTTGCCGGCCCGCCCCGGCCTACCGCCGGGTGGCCGGCAGGATCATGTTGTCGATGAGCCGGACCGATTCGACGGTGGCGGCCACCAGGGCCAGCGCCTCATTCTCCAGCGGGACGGCGAGCTGCTCGGAGCTCAGGGGCTCCAGGGTCGAGTGGTCCACGATCTCCAGATAGTCCAGGTCCGCCAGGGGCTCGCCCCGGACCAGCGTGCGGGCCGCCTCCAGACCGAGGGGACGGCCGGCGTCGGCGGCAAGGCGCAGGGATTCCAGGGCGCGGTGCAGCACGAGGGCAGCCTCCAGCCCCGAGGCGGACAGCCGGGTGTTCCGGCTGGAGAGCGCGAGGCCCTCCGGCGAGCGGACCAGCGGGACCGGGCGGATCTCGAGATCGAAGTCCAGGTCCACCCGCATCCGTCGCAGGACGGCCAGCTGCTGGGCGTCCTTCTGCCCGAAGTAGCTGCGCAGGCGCGCGGGGGCGGGCGGCATCGCGGCATGCCAGAGCTTCGCGACGACGGTGCAGACGCCGTCGAAGTGCCCCGGGCGGGCGGCCCCCTCGAGGACCTCGCCCATGTGGCCCGCGGTGACGGTGACCATGGGTGCGTCCGGATAGCCGGGGTACATCTGGTGCAGGTCCGGGGCGAAGACCAGCTCGCAGCCCTCGGCACCCAGGATCGCCCGGTCCGCCTCCAAGGTGCGCGGATAGTTCTCCAGGTCGGACGGATCACCGAACTGCAGGGGGTTGACGAACACCGAGGCGATGACGATGTCGTTCTCCTCGAGGGCCTGCCGGACCAGGGCCGCATGGCCACCGTGCAGCGCGCCCATGGTCGGGATCAGCCCCACGGTGGGCTCAGGCACTCCGGCGGCGACGGCGACCCGCACCCTCTCCGCGAGCGCGGCCTTGAATGCCGCCCGGGTGGTGTGCACGGCGGGCAGGTCACCGGCACCCGGGGACGGCTGGCGAGCCGTGTCCTCCAGGGTCAGGCCGGTGCCGGCGGGGACGGGGGTGCGGTCGGGAGCGCGGTCGAGCGGGGTCACGGTGCGAGTCTACGGAGGTTCCAGCGTGTCGACCCCCGGGTGGGGTCAGTTGCCCTCGCGTTCAAAGGCATGTGCGCCACGGCATCCGCACACCCATCAACCCTTCCGCTCTGCCGAGAGGCGGGCCGATCGCCGCCACTCGCGGGCACGGAGGGCCGTGGCGACCGCCAGGAGCACCACCGCCGTCCCGCGGAAGAGCACATCCCCCCACGTGGTCTCCGAGGTGGGATCAACGAGATGGGATACGGAGAGGCCAGCCCACAGCACCGTCAAGGCTGCATAGAACAGAGTGGTCCGGCGGGGAGACACCACCGGGTCCTCGGCCAGGGACAGCGCGTAGTCCCAGGGGGAGCCGAACTCCTCCACCGCCAGGCGGCCGGTGGCCCTGGCCTGGCTCAGCGCCTCCTGGACAGCTCGTTCCACGTCACGGTCCCGGCGTATTCCCCGCCGGTACAGCGCGGCGCGGAATTGACGTTCCCACGGGAGGTCGCCCACGGGGCTCCGCGCCTCGTGGACACGGATCTGGACAGCCGATGACTCGCCGGCCCGGCTGCCGGGGACCAACGTGGCCACCTTCCACGCGAGGACCGCCAGCATCGCGTAGCCGGCCAGGGCCAGCCAATCCCATGCCACCCCCGGGGGTAGGGGTGCGGTCAGCGCCCGGGTCACGGTCCAGGCGATGGCCAGCGCCGTGATGACCGTGCAGACCACGGCCATCGCCACGGCGCGGGTGTTGCCGAATCGGCCCAGGGCGGAACTGTAGACAGCGTGCACTGCAACCACGGGCACGGCGAGCAGCCCGGGCAGGAGCACCCAACCCAAGACCACTTGGTCCGGCCCCCACCCTGGGATGAGGCCCACCATGGCGAAGGCTGCCGCGAACGCCGCCGCGAGGGCGGGAATACCCCAGACGGCCGACCGTAGGCTCCACGACGGTTCGGAAGGTCCACGGGATGAGGCGAAGCGTTCGGGCGCCGCAGATGCCCACCCCCGGGCCACGGATTCGGCCCACGCCCCGGAAGTGCCGTGTGCCTCGGCCATGGATTGGCCGGCTTCGCGCGCCGAGGACGCGGCCCGGCGGACCTCCCCCTGCGCCGGCGAGGACTTCACTCTGGAGAGGAGGAGCCGGAAGTACGCATCACGGGCCCATTCCAGATCCGCACTCGAGTGTCCCTGTCCCTGAATATCCGACTCCAGCCGATCCAGGTACTCCGTGCTGTCCTTCATGACTCCTCCTCCACGGCACCCGTCGTGACGGGGGCGGCATCGTGGTCCTCGGGGGCAGGGGTGGCCCACAGCGCCGCAGCCAGCGCCGCCCACTGGGACTGCTCCTGCGCCAGGTGCAACCGCCCCTTGGTGGTGAGCCCGTAGGCACGACGGCCGGGGCCGACTACTTGTACCGAGACTGGAGCCCAGTTTGTCCGCAGGAGGCCGGCCGGGTCAATTTAGTCAATCTGGAGGAGCATCAGCGGCGTAGTGCGTCCAGGAGTTCTGCCACGCTGGCCTCGGACAGCGCGCCCCGGGCCAGGGCGCGTTGTGCGGTCGCCGTGGCCATGGCCCGGTAGGCCTGCCCGACGTCGGCCGGGATCCCCTCGGCGGCGAGCACCTGCAGGTGCCGGCGCACCGTTCCCACGTCCCCGCGGGCCACCGGCCCGGTGAGGGCACCGTCCCCGTTGGCGAGGGCGTTCTCGAGCGAGGCGTTCAGCAGCGGGGAGAGCATGCGGTCGGTCTGCTCCACCCCGATCGAGGCCAGGACCTGCGCGGCCTGGGAGGTCAGGGTGACGAGGTGATTCGAGGCGTGGGCCAGGGCCGCGTGGTAGGTCCCCCGGTCTGCCTCGGCGATGACGGCCGGCTCCCCGCCCATCTCCACCACGAGCGCCTGTGCCACCGGCAGCACGATCGGGTCGGCGGTGACCCCGAACATGCAGTCCTGCAGCCGGGCCAGGTCCAGGGTCAGTCCCGTGAAGGACATGGCGGGGTGGATCGCCAGCGGGATCGCCCCAGAGGCCCGCACCGGGTCCAGCACGGACACTCCGTGTGCCCCGGAGGTGTGGACCACGAGGTGGCCGGTCTGGAAGTGACCGGCCTCGGCGAGCCCGGAGACCAGCGCTGGCAGCACATCGTCGGGAACGGCGAGCAGGACCATCTCGGAGCGGCGCAGGATCTCGGGGATCTCGAGCACCGGCACCTCGGGCAGCAGGGACTCCACCCGGCTGCGGGAGGCCTCGGAGACGGCGTGCACGCCCGTGACGGCGTGGCCGGCGTTGCGCAGGGCGGCCCCGAGCACGGCACCGACCTTGCCGGCTCCGATGACGCCGACGCCCAGCCGGCCGGGCCGGTTCTGCGGCTCGGCGGCCCAGGGCTGGGTGTTCACTGCTCGATCACCTGCTGCGTGCGCTGCTCGAATCGGTCCAGCTCATCCTGGCGCATCCACTGGTTGCGGTCCCGCATGCGGCGGGAGACGGCGGCGATGTCCGCCTCCTCGTTGAACAGTCGAACGGCAACGTCCACATCCGCATGCGGCAGCAACGGCACCACCGGGCCAGCGGTGGAGTGGAACCGCAGGGTGGCCACGCGCAGGCGGCGCTCGAGGGGACCTTGGTGCAGGCCGATGGACTGGATCCGCTCGTGCGGCATGAGCACCAGGTAACGCTCGAGCCTGCCCGAGCGCAGCAGGACCATGGTGTCCGTGGACCGGTAGGCGTTGCGCTTCCAGGTCAGCGGGTCCAGCCACCACACACGCCGCGGGGAGTGCGTGAAGCCCCGCCCGTCGCCGCTGCCGGTGATGCCTTCACGGATGACCTCCGGCGCGTCCTCCACGCCCGGGTCCGGCGCCACCACGGAGAGCACGCGCATGACGTCCTCGATGGTCCCGACGGGCAGCACCGTGGACTTGTCGGCGCCGCTGCCCTCCGTCACGGCACCATAACCCGCCACGTTGACGCTCATCCTGTACCAGCCGAAGGCCCGCCACAGCAGGCCCTGGCTGATGCGCACCGCCTGGACACGGCCCGGCGGGACGGTCTGCTGCGAGGTCTCGAGCAGGCCGTACCGCAGGCGCATCCCGTCCGGTGAGGTGGCGACGGTGAAGTTGTAGCCCTTGTTGAATCCGCCCCACGCGACGCCGACCAGGGAGAAGGCGAAGGGGATGAGGATGAACAACAGGATCAGCCACCAGTTGTCCTCACCATCCTGGGGGATGGTCATGTCCAGGATCCAGGCGCCCACCACCAGGACGATGATGATCGAGACCATCACGATCATCGCCGTGGACAGCAGCACCGAACCGATCATCCGGCCCGCGGGGACCTTGAGCATGACGTGCTCGGGCGCCTCGGGCAGGGCCGACGTCGGGGCCTCGGCCGGGCGCGGGCCCTCGCCGGTTCCCTCACTCAACTCCTCTCCTGATTCCGCGGTGGCCGCCGCGGCACCCCGCCGTGCAACCTCCTCGGGATCCGCCCCGGCACGGATGCCTGCCGCACGGCCCATGATCTCGGCGCGGAGGATGCGGGCCTCGCCCTCCTTGATGAAGGACAGCTGCATGGCCGTGCTGCCGCCGTCCGCGGCCTCGAACTTCAGTTCCGCGAGTCCGAAGATACGGGCCAGCAGCGGCTGCCGGATGTCCACAGCCTGCACCCGGTCATAGCGCACACGCCGGTGCTGACGGAAGATCACGCCGGTGTCCAGCAGGACCTGTTCCTCGGCGAGCTGGTACTTGGTGAAGCGCCAGGAGAAGTAATAGATGATGACCATGACCACGAACACCGCACCGTAGATGGCCAGGGTGATCCACAGGCCCTCGGCGGCCTGGAACTCGCCCTGGCCGACCAGCGCCCGGACCATGTCCTCGCCGAACGACTGGGTGGCGAAGAACAGCATGGCGACGAGGATCACCCAGCCCCGCACCCACGGGCTGATGGGATGCACGCGGTGCCATTCGCCGTCGGCGGCCTCCGGACGGCCCGCACCGGGGGCCGGCAGAGGCGACTCGGCCGGCGCCGTGGCGGTGCTGTCCGGCTGGTGGTCCGGCTGCGCCTGTTCCGGACGGACGCCTGCCGGCTCCTCCGGCTCCTGCGGCGCCGTCACAGTCCGGCCAGACGTGCCTGTCCGCGAGCCATGAGCTGGTCGCGGAGCCGTTCACTGTCCTCGGCCGGGATGCCCTCGATGGTGGCGTTGGTGGCCGCAGACGCGGTCTGCAGTTCCAGGGAGCGGATGCCGAAGCGCCGCTGCACGGGACCCTCCTTGATGTCGAGGTACTGGAGGCGGCCATAGGGGACGGCCAGCACGCGGCGGAACCAGAGCCCGGATTTGAAGACGAAGTCGTCCTCACGCTCGGCGTAGCCCATGGCACGCACACGGCGTGGGACGAGGGCCAGGTCCACGAGGCCCCACACCAGCACGATCCCCGGCAGCCCCCATGCCAGCCAGGCCGGATAGGCGGGCCAGACGTCCACCAGCATGAGGACCAGCGGGACGGCCAGGACCGCCGTGATGATCAGCGTGGAGAGGCCAGTGGAGATGAGATGGGCCGGGACCAGCTTCGGGGACACCGGGGTCCACTCCACCTGGTCCAGGTCAGCCACATCATGATTTGTCCGTTCGGGCATATCCGCCTTCCCCCTCCGCGCCATAGGCGGGACCGGTCTGTCCCCGGTGCCCCTCGCCGTTCCGGCCGTTTGCGTCTGTGGTGCCGTCCGCCCCGTCTTCCGGGGGTAGGCGGCAGAATTGCTCCACGATGTATCCCACGATAACCAGAACCAACCCGCCGACCACCATCAACAGCGCATCATTCACGGTGGGGGTGCCGAAGCCGGTGGCCGAGGTCAGGTGGACGAGGACGCCCCCGTGCCAGCCGGCGATGAGCGACCCCGCGTAGGCGCCGGCCTGTGCCAGCGCCAGGGTCCGAGTGGCCACGAGCGGGTTCATCCGGGCTGCGGGCGGGCGCCTCTTGTCCCGCTGGACGCGGATGCCGAGCACCAGCACCAGCAAGGCGACGGATCCGAGGGTGATCGTGGAGGAGCGCACCAGCACCGGTGCGACCACGCCCGCCTCGGCCGTCAGCAGTGCGGCCACCCAGCCCAGACCGCCGGAGACGAGCAGGATCAGCAGCAGCCACAGGGGCCGGATGCCGCTCATGAGGCCGGCCTTCCGGTGTCGATGGGCAGCCGCCGCACCGAGCCGGCGTCGTCCGCCTGTGCGGCCAGGTCCGCGACGCGCGCACCGCCGAGCGTGGCCTCGGGATCCACCCAGGACCACGGGGTGAGCACGAACGCGCGGAGGTGGGCGCGCGGGTGGGGAAGGGTGAGCTCCGGATCGTCCGAGGCCAGGTCCGCGTAGGTGATCACGTCGATGTCCAGGGTGCGGGGTCCCCAGCGCACCTCGCGGGTGCGATGGTGCGTGTGCTCGATCTCCTGGCCGGCCGCGAGCAGGGCTCGCGGGGACAGGCTCGTCATGAGGGTCAGCACGAGGTTCAGGTAGTCGGGTTGGCCCGGGGGCCCACCGACCGGCTGGGTCACCGCGACCGGGGACACCCCGGTCAGCTCGATCCCCGGGGTCTCGGCGAGCTGGCGGACCGCGTCCTTGAGGGTCGCGGCGGCCTCTCCCAGGTTCGCCCCGAGTCCCAGCACCGCCGGGACCGGGGCGGACGGGACGCGGTCGAGGTCCGGCCCGTGATGACCGGTCTCGTCGGCAGGGGAGGCGGGCGAGGTCACGTCCGGCTCCGGAAGACCGTGACCGCGACGTCGGCGAAGTCCGCCTCGATGGGGGCGTGCGGTTTGTGCACGGTCACCTCGACCGCGGTGGCCACGGGCTGTTCGGCGAGGAGGGCGCGGGCGATGCGGTCGGCGACGGTCTCGATGAGGTCGAGGGACTCCCCCGTGACCACGCGGAGCACCGTCTCGGCGACCTGGGCGTAGTTGACGGTGCGGGCCAGGTCGTCACCGGCGGCGGACGGTGCCGCGTCCAGGTGCACCACCACGTCCGTGGTGAAGTCCTGGCCGTCCCGCTTCTCCTCGGCGAAGACACCGTGGAAGCCGCGGGCGGTCAGCCCGGTGAGGGAGATGCGGTCGGCCGGGTGCCCGCCGGTGCTCTCGACCACGGCTCAGGCCCCCGGACGGCGGGTGCTGGTGGCCTCCGGGTCCAGCCAGGCCCGGGCGGCCTTGACGGCGTGGAGGGAGGGCTCGACATCGTGGACCCGCACGCCCCACACCCGGTGCAGGGCGGACAGGGCGGACACGGCTGCGGTGGCGTGGTCGCGGTCCGCGGGCGCCGGTTCGGCGCCGGCCTCATTGGCCAGCAGGGTGCCGAGGAAGCGCTTGCGGGAGGCGGCCACGAGGACCGGGAATCCGAGGGACTGCAGGCGGTCCAGGCCCTTCAGCAGCTCCCAGTTCTGCGCGCCGGCCTTCGCGAAGCCCAGTCCCGGGTCCAGGATGAGCTGCTCGGGCTGCACGCCGGCCGCCAGGAACGCGTCCTTCAACTCGGTCAGTTCCCGCGCCACGTCCTCGACCACGTCCCCATAGTCAGCGAGGGAGTCCATGGTCTTGGCGTCCCCGCGGTTGTGCATGAGGATGTACGTCGCCCCCGTGCGGGCGATCAGCTCGGGCATCTCGGTTTCGTAGTTCAGCCCGGAGACGTCGTTGATGATGACGTCACCGATCTTGAGGGCGGCCTCGGCGGTGACGGTGTGCATGGTGTCCACGGACACCACGGCGCCGGCCTTCACCAAGGCCTCGACGACGGGCAGGACGCGGTTCTGCTCCGTGACCGGATCGATGGCCTCTGCCCCTGGACGGGTGGACTCCCCGCCCACGTCGATGATGTCCGCACCGGCGTAGTGCAGGCGCAGCCCCTGCTCGATGGCGGCGTCCGCGGCCAGGTATTCCCCGCCGTCCGAGAAGGAGTTGTGGGTGACGTTCACGACGCCCATGACCAGCGTGCGGTCCGTGGGCAGGTCGTGGAGGGTGCGGCGGCGAACCTTGCGGACCACTGAGAGGGGGCCTGTGTTGGGCCCGGTTCCGGTCTGTGCTGCCATCGAGTCCATCGGTGGTCCTTTCATCGCGGTGGCCGGCGGCACCGGTGGCGCGCGGCAGGTCAGAGATGCAGGCGGTGGCGCGGTGGCGCCGAGGTCAGCCGTGCAGGATCAGGCTCATCGCCTCGGAACGGGTGGAGGAGTCGCGGAGCTGTCCCCGGACCGCCGAGGTCACGGTCTTGGCGCCGGGCTTGCGGACCCCGCGCATGGACATGCACATGTGCTCGGCCTCGATCACCACGATGGCCCCACGGGGGCTCAGGTGGGTCATGAGGGCCTCCACGATCTGCGTGGTCAGCCGCTCCTGCACCTGGGGGCGCCGGGCGAAGACCTCCACCAGCCGGGCCAGCTTGCTCAGCCCGGTGACCAGCCCCTCCGGGGAGGGGATGTAGCCGATGTGGGCTGTGCCGTGGAAGGGCACCAGGTGGTGTTCGCACGTGGAGTAGAACGGGATGTCCTTCACCAGCACGAGTTCCTCATGCGCGATGTCGAAGGTGGTGCCCAGCATGTCGCCGGGATCCTGCTTCAGGCCGGCGAAGAACTCGTCGTACGCCTTGGCCACGCGCTTCGGGGTGTCCTGGAGACCCTCCCGGTCCGGATCCTCGCCGATCGCCTCGAGGATCTCACGCACGGCGGCCTCGATGCGGGGACGGTCCACACCGGCCGGGGCCAGCTCAGCCTCGTCGTCCACGTCCACGTCCCTCAGGGTGTTCTGTGTCTGCTCCACGATTCCGATCCTATCGGTGGGTGAACCGGTGGGGTGGCCGGGCCACCGGGCGGTGGCCGGTGGCGGACCGGTCAGGTCTGGTCGGCGCGCGGCAGGTCCGTGGGACCGGCGGGTCCCCCGGGCCGGCCGGTCCCGCCGTCGGGCTCCCCGGGCAACTGGCTGCCCGGGGTGGGATCCACCGTGGGGTTCAGCGAATCCGAGGAGGATTCGGGGTCCACGGGAGGCTCCTGCTCCGGATCGGAGTGACCGGCATGACCGTCGGAACCCCCGCGGCCGGCGTCGCGCCCCTGGCCGTTCGATCCGGCCTTCTCCGCCAGGGCCCGGCGCTCGGCCGGGGACAGGATGGGCGGCTGGTCGGAGACCGGCCGGTCCTCGCTGGAGAGCCACACCGTGCGAGGCTCGCGCTGGCGGATCTCGGAGAAGATCTCGGCGATCTGGGCCTGGTTGAGGGTCTCCTTGGCCAGCAGCTCGTAGGCGAGCCGGTCCAGGATCTCCCGGTTCTCGTTGATGATCCAGTACGCCTCGTCATGGGCCTGGTCCAAGAGCTGACGCACCTCGGCGTCCACCAGGCCGGCGACGCGCTCGGAGTACTCACGGCCGCTGCTCATGTCCCGGCCCATGAAGGGCTCGCCGCTGGCGGAACCGAGCTTCACGGCACCCACACGCTCACTCATGCCGTACTCGAGGACCATCTTGCGGGCCGTGTCCGTGGCCTTGGAGATGTCGTTGGAGGCTCCGGTAGACGGATCGTGGAAGATGATCTCCTCGGCCACGCGGCCGCCCATGGCGTAGGCGAGCTGGTCGAGGAGTTCGTTGCGGGTGACGGAGTACTTGTCCTCCTCCGGGACCACCATCGTGTAGCCGAGGGCGCGTCCGCGCGGCAGGATCGTGATCTTGGTGACGGGCGCCGAGTTGCGCAGTCCGGCCGCCACCAGCGCGTGGCCACCCTCGTGATAGGCGGTGACCTTGCGCTCGTGCTCTTTCATCAGTCGCGAGCGCTTCTGCGGCCCGGCCATGACCCGGTCGACGGCCTCGTCCAGGGCGCGATCGTCGATGAGCTGGGCGTTGGAGCGGGCGGTGAGCAGTGCGGCCTCATTGAGGACGTTGGCCAGGTCTGCACCGGTGAAGCCGGGGGTGCGCTTGGCCAACGAGCGCAGGTCCGTGCCGGGAGCCATGGGCTTTCCCTGGGCGTGCACGGAGAGGATCTGGTGGCGGCCCTCCATGTCCGGGGCCTCCACCGGGATCTGCCGGTCGAAGCGGCCCGGGCGCAGCAGCGCCGGGTCCAGGACATCGGGCCGGTTGGTGGCCGCGATGAGGATGACGTTGGTGGTGGCGTCGAAGCCGTCCATCTCCACCAGCAGCTGGTTCAGGGTCTGCTCACGTTCGTCATTGCCGCCGCCCACGCCGGCCCCGCGGTGACGGCCGACGGCGTCGATCTCGTCCACGAAGATGATGGCCGGGGAGTTGTTCTTGGCCTGCTCGAACAGGTCACGCACGCGGGAGGCACCGACGCCGACGAACATCTCGACGAAGTCGGAGCCCGAGATCGAGTAGAAGGGTACCCCTGCCTCACCTGCCACGGCCTTGGCGAGCAGGGTCTTGCCGGTGCCGGGAGGGCCGTACAGCAGCACGCCCTTGGGGATCTTGGCGCCGACGGCCTGGAACTTGACGGGCTCGGCGAGGAATTCCTTGATCTCGTGGAGTTCCTCCACGGCCTCCTCGGCGCCGGCCACATCCACGAAGGTCACCTGCGGCATGTCCTTGGAGATCAGCTTCGCCTTCGACTTGCCGAACTGCATGACCTTGCCGCCGCCGCCCTGCATGCGGGACATCAGGAACCAGAAGACCAGGCCGATGAGCAGGAAGGGGATGATGAAGCCCAGCATGGACAGCAGCCAGTTGTTCTGCACCGGCTCATCCGTGAAGCCGTCCAGGCCGGAGGCGTCAATGGCCTCGACCACGTTGTCCGCGCGGGCCGTCGAGTAGTAGAAGTAGACATCCGTGCCGAGGTCACGGCCATCCTGGGAGTAGGACTCACGCAGGGTCAGGTCGACACGCTGCTCACCGTCCAGGATCTTGGCCTGGGCGGCCTTGTCCTCCTCGAGCAGGACCAGGCCCACGTTGGTGTCCACCCGGGCGGAGGACCCCTGCGTCAGCGCGGGGATGATCAGCATCAGGAACACGGCGGCCAAAACGATCCAGATGATCGGGCCCTTGAAGACCTTCTTGGCTTTCAACAACTCTCCTGACCTTGACCTGCTCCGATGGGCACGGCGTGACCATCCGGTACGGCACTGTGCCCTTGGCCCGCTGCGGAACGGAACCACCGGCTCCGGGCACAGCCGTACCCGTCCACGGTACCGGGGGATAGTCTACGGCCGGGGTCTGGGAGTCCGCCGTTCGCGGGCGGTGGAATGGCTGCCGGCGCCCGCGGCGGACGGCGTCAGGAGTAGACGTGCGGGGCGAGGGTCCCGATGAAGTCCAGGTTGCGGTACTTCTCGTCGAAGTCCAGGCCGTAGCCGACCACGAACTCGTTGGGGATGTCCTGGCCGACGTACTTGACGTCGATCTCGACCTTCATGGCCTCCGGCTTGCGCAGGAAGGCGCAGATCTCGACCGAGGCGGGGCCACGGGACTCGAGGTTGGTCTTGAGCCAGGACAGGGTCAGGCCGGAGTCGATGATGTCCTCGACGATGAGCACGTGGCGGCCCATGAGGTCGGCGTCGAGGTCCTTGAGGATCCGCACCACGCCGGAGGACTGGGTCCCCGAACCGTAGGAGGAGACGGCCATGAAGTCGAGGGTGACGTGCGAGTGCAGTGCGCGGGAGAGGTCGGCCATGACCATCACCGCCCCCTTGAGCACCGCCACCAGGAGGACATCCTTGCCCTCGTAGTCGCGGTCGATCTGGGCTGCCAGATCCTTGATGGTGTCCTGGATCTGCTCTGTGGTCATGAGCACATGATCCAGGTCGCCGTGCACGTCCTGTGCTTCCATGCGGGCTGCTCCTGCTGCGGGGTTCTGTGGTTTGCGCTACCGGGAAGGCGCCGGGGGCTCTGGGGAGTCCGCAGGGGACTCCAGGACCTCTCCGGCGTCGAAGTCCAGTGTCGCATACCCGCCGGTACGATGACGGCGGGAGACCACGCCGCCCGGCAACTGGACCGGCCCGGCCGAGGTCCCCCCACCGGACCGGCCGGCGATCAGCCGGTCCACGGCCAGCACGCGTTCGCGACTGGGCCGCTCACCGCCCGCCGCGACGACAGCGGTGCCGATGACCCGGTACCGGATCGCGTCCGTCAATGCCGCCAGTTCCTCCAGCGGCAGGGAGACGTGCGGACTCCGGTCGGCCGTGATGTCGAGACGGTCCCCGACACCGGACGTGTACTCGCCGGACCTGTACCCCACGAGTCGGCTGTACTCACGGGAGGCCCACTGCTCGAGGGCATCGGCGTCCTCGGCCGCGATGTCCGCACTGCGCGCCAGGGCCGCGGACAGGCCGGGGCCCAGACCCTCCTCTGGATCCTCGAGCGCGGGCAGCACACGGGTGCGGAGCCGCGAGCGCAGATAGGCCGGGTCCGCGTTGGCCGGGTCCTGCCACCAGCTCACGCCGGCCCAGCGGCAGATGGCCTCCGTCTCCTGCCGCGCCAGGTCCAGCAGCGGACGCAGGATCAGCCCCCGACGGCGGGGGATCCCCGCAAGCGACCGCGTCCCGGATCCCCGGGCGAGGCCCAGCAGGACCTGTTCGGCCTGGTCATCGCGGGTGTGCGCCAGCAACACGGCGCCGGAGTCCAGGCGCTCGGCAGCGGCCTCGAGCGCCGCGTAGCGGACCCGGCGGGCCTCGGCCTCGGGCCCGGCGCCGGTGGCGGTGACCTGGACGCGCTCGATCACCACCGGATCGAGTCCCAGTCTCCGTGCGATGGCGGCGGCGCGGTCTGCCACGGCGGCGGAGTCCGCTTGGAGACCGTGATCCACGACGACGGCGCCCGCCCCACCGGCCAGCGCCGGGTTGGTCCGGGTGCGGACCGCCTCCGCGGTGGCCACAGCGAGCGCGAGGGAGTCCGCGCCGCCGGAGAGGCCGACCAGCGGCGTCCGGCGGCCCTGGGTGGCCGCCGCGACCGCCTGCACGGCGCGGTGGAGGACTTGCGGCCAGCGGGAGGCGGGCGGCCAGGTCTCCGGCCCGGCCGGCGTCGGGCAGGTGTCCTGGCCCGCTGAAGCCGGGCCGTCCGGTACCGGGCTCAGCCCGTCTCCCGGATGCGCTGGATCCACTGTTCCGGGTGCTGGATCTCCTGCTCGCCGGGCAGGTTCTCAGCCGCCTCCCACACCACGTTGAAGCCGTCCATGCCGAGTTCCCGGACCACGTGCTTCACGAAGCGCTGGCCCTCCCGGTACTGGCGCATCTTGGCGTCCATGCCCATGAAACGGCGGATCCAGCGGTCCAGGGAGGAGCGGGTGGCACCGCGGTGGTCGAAGCGCTGGCGGATGGTCTTGACGGTGGGGACCACCGAGGAGTCGATGGCGTCCATCACCACGTTGGCGTGTCCCTCCAGCAGGGACATCACGGCGTTGAGGTGGGCGAGCCGCTTCTTGTCCTCGGGGTCCTGGATCAGTTCGAGCAGACCCATGGAGGCGGGGTGCTCGTCCGTGCCCAGCTCGGCAGAGCCCTGGCCCCGTTCCACGGAGGCCGGGTCCGCCTCGGGTCCCTGCAGCAGGGCACGGACACGGGCGGAGAGGCGCTCAGACAGGGTGTCGGCCTTCTCGAACATGCCGGAGACCAGGGCCGTGATGTGGGACTGCAGGTGCTCGCGCAGCCACGGGGCGGCGGCGAACTGCACGCGGTGGGTCTGCTCATGCAGGCAGACCCAGAGCCGGAAGTCCTCCGGGTCCACGTTGAGCTCCACCCTGACCTCGGCGATGTTGGGTGCCACCAGCAGCAGGCGGCCGCCCTCGGGCCCGGCGGAGGTCCCGTCCGGCCCCGGCAGGGCACAGAACGGCTCGTACTGGCCGAGGACCTTTGAGGAGAGGAACGCCAGGAGGGCGCCAGCCTCCATGGCGGTGGCGACGGTGCCGAGTCCGCCGGTGGCGCGGGCATACTCGTCCGGGCGGATCGACTGGACGTGCTCGAAGGCCGGGCTCAGCAGGGTGGAGAAGGCCTGGGCATTGGCCTGCGTCCAGGTGGGGCGGTCCACCACGAGCACCTCGGAATCGCGCAGGTCCTTCGCGGCGTCCAGCCGGGTGATCCGGTGGACGTGGTCCACGGACAGCTCGGCGGCACGGCGCAGGCCGTTGGCCTCACGCTCTGCCTGGTGACGGGTGAACCGCGGCCCGGCGGCACACAGGCGGGCCGCGGTGGCGGCCGCCAGGTCCCAGTTCACCGGGGACGGGATGGTCTGACTGGAGACGGATTCCATGGCCCCATCCCATCACACGGCGGGCTTGGCGCGCAGCGCATCGCGACGGCGGCAGCGACGGCGGCAGCGGGGCGAGGGCGGAGGTGAAGGCGGGGGCGGCGCTGGGGGCTGCTCAGCCGCGCAGGGCGGCCGCCCGGTCCAGGACGTCGGCGAGGGCAGCGGCGCCGGTGGCACGGGCGGCCTGCGCCGTGGCGCGGAGCTGCTCCGCCGTGGCCAGCCCGCCCAGGGGGGCGGCGGGATCGGCATCCGGGAGGGCGCCGGCGCCGGGCGTCAGGAGGCGGGCCTGCCGGGCCCGCGAGGCGTGGGTGCTGAGCACCGGCTCCGACGCCTCCACCTCGGACAGCACCCGGGTCAGGTCCGCCTCGTCCTGGCGCTCCTCCAGCATGACCAGGCGTTCATAGACGGCCGGATTGCCGATCTTGATGCGCTGCGCGTTGATCAGCTGGGACAGCATGGGTGCGGAGAGCCCCAGCACGCGGGCCAAGGTCCGTTGGCTCAGCCCGAAGGCGGCCATGATGACGCCGAAGCGCTCGGACAGGGAGATCCCGTAGATGGCCTGCTGCTGGGCGAGACGCTGATCGGTGTCCGGCGAGGGCATGGGGTTCATCCTAGCCAGATTTCCACTTGCAAAGGTGCGATCTACCGGGGAGCGTTCGGCGGGTAGCCGCACACCGACCCTAGCGGCAGCCGCACCCGGCCAGCACGACGGCCCCGCGGTCCACGGCGAAACGGGCGTTGGTCAGCACGCCCGGCTGATTGTTGGCCACGAAGCTGAACAGCAGCGTCCGGCCGTCCTCGGTCTGGACCGTGCCGGACAGTGAGGCGACGGAGCTGAGCGTGCCCGTCTTCGCCTGTGCGTTGCCCGCGGCATCGGTCCCGACCATGCGCTGCTCCAGCGTGCCCTGCTCCCCGGCCACGGGCAGGCCGGTGACGGCCGCCTCCAGGTCCGGGGCCGTCGTCGCGACCTGCATTGCGGCTGTCAGCTGGGCGGCGGACACCAGGTTCTTGCCGGACAGGCCGGACGCATCCACCAGGGCCATCCCCGTGGTGTCCACCTCGAGTTCCGCCAGGGTCTCCTCGATGGTCTGCGCTGCGCCGGCGAAACTGGCCGGGCCGCCGGCGGCGAGCGCCAGGTTGCGCCCGGTCGCCTCGGCGACCTGATTGTCCGAGGTCTGGAGCATGTAGGCCATCTGCTCGGACAGCGGCGCGGACTGCACGCTCGCCAGCTCGGTGCCCGGTGAAGCCGGCGCCGGTGACACCGATTCTGCCGATGCCGACTCGGTCGATGTCGGCTCAGCCGCCGCCGATTCAACCGGAACCCGGCTCGTCTCCGCGGCGAGGGTGATGTCCAGGCCGAGGGTCTGCGTGTGCGCGGCCAGCTGGTCCCGGAACACCTCAGCGGCATACAGCGCCGGGTCGTGGAGGCGATCGGTGTCCCTGCTGGGCACGGCCCGGCCGCCGTAGGTGGCCATCGGCTGCACCGCCGAGGCGTTGCCGGAGGTCACGATGTCGCTGCTCCAGTCCGGCGAGGCCGTGGGGCCCTCGTAGCCCGAGTCGTCGAGTTGGACCGACACCGTGCCCGTGGTGCCCTCGGCCTGGAGCGCCTCGGCTGTCCGGAGGGCCAGCGTTCCGAGTCCGGCCCGGCCGTTCGCCTCGTCGGCGTTCGCCCCGGTCCCCAGCATCACGTCTCCCCCGGCCTCCAGCACGACGGCGGTGCCCTCCGGTCCCGCGGGCATGCCCACGGCCGTGGTGGTGTAGCGGTGGTCCGGTCCGAGGACCTCGAGGGCGGCCACCGCGGTCAGGACCTTGACGGCAGAGGCCGGCACCGCTGCGGTATCCGCCCCCTGGTCGTAGAGCAGTTCCCCGGTCAACCCGTCCCGGACCGCGGCGAAGACGGAGCCGTCCTGCACCGTCAGCGCCTCGTCCAGCAAGGGTTCCAGAATCTCCGGGTCCGGGCTCGGGACCAACAGCGGCGTCAGGTCCGGGAAGTCCAGGAACTCGGTCAGGGTGGCTGCGGCGGAGGCCGCCGCCAGCGGTTCGGCGGTGCTGGAAGGCTCCGCGGTAGTGGGAGACGGGGCGGCGCTGGAAGGTTGGCCGGGCTGGGAGGCGCCGGCCGGCGTCGAGCTGATGCTGGTGCTGGCGACCGCCCCGGACGCCGTCCCGGAGGTCGAGACCGGGATGACGGTGCAACCGGCCAGCAGTGTGGCCGCCGCAGCCCCCAGCGCTACTCGCGCCACTGCCGCCGCTCGCGCCGTCAAGGAGACCGGTCTGCCCGCGCGGGCAGGCCGGCGCGGGGCGGGGCGTTCGGTCACGGTGGGGCTTTCCTGGTGGGGCGCGGGATACCCTTGATTCTAGACGCCGCGCCTGGCAGCGCCATCCGGCGCGGTGACCACCGAAGCCCACCGAAGAAGCAGCGCCAAGGAGCACCGTCCATGAGCCATGACGTCACCATCGAGATCCCGGCCGGATCCCGCGTCAAGTACGAGTTCGACCACGAGTCCGGGCGCCTGCGCCTGGACCGCATCCTCTTCACCTCGATGCAGTATCCCACCCATTACGGGTACTTCGAGGACACCCTGGGCGAGGACGGCGACCCGTTGGACGCCTTGGTGTTCCTGCCCGGCTTCGACCTGGTCCCCGGCGTGATCGTGGAGGCCCGCCCCATCGGCGTGTTCAACATGACGGACGACGGCGGCGGCGACGCCAAGCTGCTCTGCGTCCCGGAGGACAAGCGCTTCGACCACATCCAGGACCTCGAGGACATCGACGAGTGGCTGAAGAAGGAGATCGAGCACTTCTTCACCCGCTACAAGGACCTGGAGCCCGGCAAGTGGGTCAAGGCCGATGGCTGGCAGGGCCGCGAGGCCGCCGAGGCTGAACTCGCCGCCTCGGTCGAGCGCTTCGCCGCCCATGGCGAGGAGACCCCGGAGGACGAGCCGCAGGGCCGCGACGTCGAGACAGCGGAAGAGGATCCCGTCGTCTCGGCGGACGCCCCTCAGGGCCGCGAGTCCTGACCACCTCACTGTCCTGACCCACGTCGATGGGCCATCCCCATCGGTGGGGGTGGCCCTCGATGTGGTTAACGGGCTCGACGTGGTCAAGACGGATGTGGCGTTGCCGGCCGCGGCGCAGGTTGCTGGCAGAATCGTGGCCATGCCTCACTACGTCCTGACGATCAACCAGCGTGATTCGCGGGAGGTCGGGGACATGGTCGGCGACCTGTTGCGATCGCTGCGGCCCGTGGGCACGGTGGTGCCCTTCCAGCGCTCCTTCGGCGATGAGGCCATCGGCATCGTGCCGGACGCCCGGTCTGCCGTCGATGCGGCGATGCGGGCCCTGCGCCAGCGGCGCTGGAACGTGGGCATCGGCGTCGGCTCGGTGGGGCCGGCCGACCCGGAACGCGGCGGTTCCCTGCCGGACACCCAGGTGATCCACGACGTCGGCGGGCCGGGCCTGGTCTACGCGCGGCGGGCGGTGGAGGAGGCGGCCAGGACCGGGGTCCGCGTTCCGGTGGCCGTGGACGGCCCCGATGCGGACGTGGCCGAGGAGGCCCAGGCCGTGCTGCGGCTCATCGGGCAGTTGGTGCTGACCCGTACGGACGCGGAGTGGGCGGTACTCGACCTGCTGGTTCCGGGGGTCCGGGGGCAGCAGAAGCCCGTGGCCGCCGAGCTCGGGATCACGGTGCAGGCCGTCTCCAAGGCGGTGCAGCGCTCCTTCTGGAACGAGGAACACGCCTGCCGCCCGGCGGCCGAACGACTGCTCTCACTGGTGGACGCGGTCGAACTCCCCCGCTGAGGGTCAGCCCAGCAGCGAGCGCAGGACGGCGGCGGCGCCGTTCTCGTTGACGTGTCCGGTGACCTCATCGGCGACCTTGACGACCTCCGGCGGCGCCTGGCCCATGGCCACGCCGCGGCCGGCCCACGCCAGCATCTCGATGTCGTTGCGGCCGTCACCGACGGCCACCGTGTCGTCGATGTGCACGCCCAGATGGTCGCGCAGGGCCTCCAGTCCGGACGCCTTCGTGACGCCGGCGGCGGCGATGTCCAGCCATGCGGACCAGCCCACGGAGTACGTGACACCCTGCAGGCCGATCGACTCGACGGCCTCGCCGAACTCCTCGGCCGAGGAATCGGTGGAGAACACGACGAGGCGCACCGCGGTGGCCTCCATCAACTCCTCGAAGGTCACGCCCTCGGCCTGGACACCGAAGCTCATGTCCTGGAAGCGCTCGGTGGACAGGAAGCGTCCACGGTCGTCCTCAATGGCGTACTTCGCGCTCGGAAGGCGGTGGCGCAGGGAGCGGAGGGCCGGTGCCGGGTCGAAGGTCCTGCGGTCGATGACCTCATAACCGTCCTCGAGGGCGGTGGACAGTTTCAGGGTGACGCCGCCGTTGCTGCAGACGCTGTGCCCCTGTTCCAGGCCGATGGACTGGATGATCGGCAGGGTCGCCGCGAGCGAGCGGCCGGTGGCAATGAGGACGTGGTGGCCGGCCTCGACGACGGCACGCGCGGCATCCCGCACCTCGTCGTCCATGTGGCCGTCATGGTCCACGAGCGTGCCGTCCACGTCCAGGCACACCATCTTGCGGGTGCCATTGCCATTCGGTTGATGCCCTGACGAGGTCATGTCCGAGGTGGGACGGTAGGTGGTCTGGAGGGAACCGGTGATCGGGTTCCGTTCTTCGTGCCGGTCTTCGGTGCCGGCGTTCCTTGAATTGAGCATGCCTCTAGTCAAGCAGACCGCGCGGACACGCAGTAGTCCGTTCCCTGCCGGCGGATGACGGGACGGTGAACACTCACAGGTTGTCCCCAGTGTGGACATCTGCCCTGAGTGTGGACATCCACCCACGGAGGCCTACTTCGAGAGGACCGGCAGGACCTCGAGGCCACCCAGGTAGGGCTGCAGGGCCGCCGGAACATTGACGGAGCCGTCCGGGTTCTGGTGGTTCTCCAGGATGGCCACGAGCCACCGGGTGGTGGCCAGGGTGCCGTTGAGGGTGGCGACCATGCGCGTGCCGCCCTTGGAGCCGCTCTTGCTGCCTTCCTCGGCGGCCACGCGCTCACGGATGTTCAGGCGGCGGGCCTGGAACGTGGTGCAGTTCGAGGTGGAGGTCAGCTCCCGGTAGGTCTCCTGGGTGGGGACCCAGGCCTCGCAGTCGAACTTGCGGGCGGCACTCATGCCGAGATCGCCGGCGGCCGTGTCGATCACGCGGTAGGGCAGCTCGACCATGGCGAGCATCTGCTCCTCCCAGTCCAGCAGCCGGGCGTGTTCCTCGGCGGCGTTCTCCGGCGAGGTGTAGATGAACATCTCCAGCTTGTTGAACTGGTGCACACGGATGATGCCGCGGGTGTCCTTGCCTGCCGAACCGGCCTCGCGGCGGTAACAGGTGGACCAGCCGGCGTAGCGGATCGGCTCTTCCCCCAGATCGAGGATCTCGTCCGCGTGATAGCCGGCCAGGGCCACCTCGGAGGTGCCG
The DNA here is from genome assembly GCF_042433045.1 of Citricoccus parietis. Lineage (NCBI taxonomy): Bacteria > Bacillati > Actinomycetota > Actinomycetes > Micrococcales > Micrococcaceae > Citricoccus > Citricoccus parietis. The sequence continues at coordinate 60,162 of NZ_JBHLWH010000028.1, forward strand.
ACCAGGTACAGGTCGTCCCGCTCGAGCTTGTAGATCTCGTCGTCGTGTTCCACGTCGAAGCCCGTGCCCTGCATGGTCTCGGGACGCACCAGGGTGGGGGTCATCATGGGGATGAAGCCGTTCTTCAGGGCCAGGTCCAGCCCCATCTGCATCAGCGCCAGCTCCAGGCGGGCACCGACTCCCTTGAGGAAGTAGAACCGGGAGCCGGAGACCTTGGCGCCGCGCTCCATGTCGATCGCGCCGATCAGCTCGCCGATCTCCAGGTGGTCCCGCGCGGTGAAGCCGTCGGCGGAGAAGTCCCGGATGGTGCCCACGGTCTTGATGGTGCTGAAGTCGTCCTCGCCGCCGGCGGGCACGCCATCCTCGATGAGGTTCGGGAACCGGCGCTGCAGGCCGTCGAGCCGGCTCTTCGCCTCGTCCGAGGCAGCCTCGGCCGCCTTGACGTTGGCGGAGAGCTCCTTGACCTCGGCCAGCAGCTGCTGCTTCTCCTCACCCTTGACCGCGGCGACCCGCTTGCCGAAGGCCTTCTGCTCGGCGCGGAGCTCCTCGAACGCCGTGATCGATGATCGGCGCTCCGCATCGGCGGACACGATCTGCTCGACGAGTGACTCGTCGGCGCCGCGGGCGCGCTGGGAGGCCACATAGAGGTCCGGGTTTTCGATGAGGTGCTTGACGTCGATCACGGGGACAAGCCTAGTCGGCCCACCCGCCACCACCGTGAGCCGTCACTTGATGTCGCGGTTGCGCAGCCAAGCGCGAGATCATCTGACCACCCACGCCGACGCGGGAGCCGGGGCGCGCCCCCGTAGACTGCTGCTCATGCCCGTTGAACTGGTCCTGGTCATCATCGCCCTTGTCCTCGTGGTGGCCGCGCTGGCCTTCGCCACGGGACTCTGGACCGGGCAGCGGCGCCTGCGCAGTCGCATGGACCGCCTCGACGGCCAGGTCACCTCACTGCACGGCAACGTCCAGACCCTGCCGGGTCGGATGGACGACCTCAACGGCAGGGTCCAGGTCCTGGACGGACAGGTCAGCGAGATCGCTGACGCACCTCTGGTGGCCCGCGCCATGGACCACCCCCAGCGCATCGCCCTGGTACTCAACCCCTCCAAGAACGGCGCGGACCACATCCGTGCGAAGGCCACCGCCGCCGTCGCCGAGGCCGGACTGCCCGAGCTGAAGGTCTACGAGACCACCGTGGAGGACCCGGGCCAGCAGATGGCGCGCGATGCCATCCGGGACGGTGCCGACGTCGTGATCGCCGCCGGCGGCGACGGCACGGTGCGGTTCGTGGCCGAGGAACTGGCCGGGACCGACGTCGCGCTGGCGCTGGTGCCGATGGGCACCGGCAACCTGCTGGCGCGGAACCTCAAGCTGCCGCTGGACGACCACCAGGCCTGCATCAACACGGCCATCCACGGGTCCACGCGGGAGATCGACTCGGTCACCATCAAGCTCGAGGGCACCGACGGCGAGGTCAAGAAGAACACCTTCCTGGTCATCGCCGGCGCGGGCATCGACGCGGAGGTCATGGGCGACACCCGTGATGACCTCAAGGCCAAGGCCGGCTGGCTGGCCTACGGCGAGGCCGGCATGCGCCACCTGGCCGGCAAGCGCAAGGAGATCTCCATCTCGCTCGACGGCGGCGCCCCCCAGCGGCGCAAGGTGCGGTCCGTGATGGTCGCCAACTGCGGCGAGCTCACCGCGGGCATGGACTTCATCCCGGACGCCCGGTTCGACGACGGCCTGCTGGACGTGGTCATGCTCTCTCCGCGCCACGTGGGCGACTGGGTCCGTATCGCCGCCAAGACGCTGACCAAGTCCACCACCGAGATCCCCGTGATGGAGACCCACCAGGCCACCCGGTGCCGCGTGGTGCTACACGAGCCGATGACCGCCCAGCTCGACGGCGACGCGATCATGGAGGTCAAGGTCATCGACGCGCGGGTCAAGCCGGATTCCCTCCGGGTGCAGATGCCGGCCACGGACGTGCCGGACTCGGCCGCCGCCCCCCTCATGCAGCCGGAGGCGGTTCCGGCGGCAGAGGACTGAGCCCTACCGCTCCATGATCGCCGCGACCCACTCCTGCCCGGCACGGTAGGCCGCATCCCGGGTATGCGCCGGGATCGAGTACTTCAGCTTGTCGGCACGGGGATAGGACCCCAGGAACCGGATGCCCGGGATCATCCGGTACAGGGCGGCGAGCGCGGCCTTCACCCGCTCCTCGGCCACGTGGCCCTCGAAGTCGATCGAGAAGAAGTAGCTGCCCAACCCAGCCCCGGTGGGACGGGACTCGATCCGCGAGAGGTTGATCCCGCGCGTCGAGAACTGGTCCAGGATGTCCATCAGCGCGCCGGGGTGATCCTCCGGCAGGGGTACGACGACGGTCGTCTTGTCCGAGCCCGTCGGCGCCGGCACGGTGCCCGGGCGGGAGACGAGGACGAACCGGGTCACGGCGCCGGCGGTGTCCTCGATGGCCGAGGCCAGCACGGGCAGGCCGGTCTGCTCCGCCACGAGCGGCGCGCAGACGGCGGCATCGTAGGTCGTGGAGTCGTCCAGCAGGCCCCGGGCCGCGCCGGCGGTCGAGTTGCCGGGGACGAACTCCGCCTGGGGGATGTGGGCCGCGGCCCAATTGCGCACCTGCGCCCAGCCGTGGGTGTGGGTGGAGACCGTCTGGATCTCGCCCAGCTCCAGCTGGCGCCGACCGACCAGCACGAAGCTGATCGGCACGAGGATCTCGCGCCGGATCTGCAGGTTCTCGTCCGCGGCGATGTCGTCCAGGGTGGCGGTGACGCCGCCCTCCACGGAGTTCTCGATCGGCACCACGGCATAGTCGGCGGTGCCGTTGCGGACCTCCGCGAGCGCCGTGATCACCGAGCCGACCGGGTCGCACTGGGCCTCCTCGGTCCCCGGGACCTGGCGCAGGGCGGCCTCGGTGAACGTGCCCTCGGGGCCGAGGTAGACGTACCGGGCGCGGCCGGTGCCCGCCGCGCCCGTGGTGGCCGATCCGGCGTCGTGCATGGGATCGGAAACCACAGCCTTCACTTGACGGTCGGTTCGGCGCCGCCGTCCGCCTCCATGGGCCGTTCGGACTCGAACCAGGCACCGGATCCGCCGGCGATGTTGATGGCGGAGTAGCCGTGGTCCACCATGAATCCGGCCGCGCGCATGGAGCGGCCGCCGGTCCGGCAGATCACGTAGTAGTCGGTGTCCGGGTCTAACTCCTCGAGCCGCTCGGGCAGCTCACCGAGGGGGATGTGCAGGGCGCCGGCAGCGCGGCCCAGGACCCATTCGTCATCCTCCCGGACATCGAGGATGGTGGCGTTCTCGGGGACGTCGCCGACGGGGACGGTTTCGAACATGCTCATGGTTCCCAGCCTATAGAGCGAGGCCGACGGCCGGAACCATGCGTCTCGGCGTCCCCGGTGAACGCTCGTTACAGTGGGGGGATGAATCACCGGGATACCCCTGCCGACGTGGCCGACCCGACCGGCCCCGGCCTGGATGGCCTCACCGCTCTGCAACTGCGCGACGCCCTCGCCGCGGGACAGGTCTCCGCCGTGGACGCCACCCGCCATTTCCTGGCCGTGGCCGAGCGGCGCAACCCCGAGCTGGGGGCGTTCATCACCCTTGCCCCGGAGGCAGCCCTCCAGCGGGCCGAGGATCTGGACCGGCGCTTCGCCGACGCCGGCGCCATCGGTTCCCTGCATGGGATGCCGTTGGCGTTCAAGGACCTGGTGGACGTGGCCGGGATGCGCACCACGTTCGGCTCCCGCGTGACGGCGCAGGCCCCCGCAGCCACAGAGGACGACCCGCTGGCGGCCGCCCTGCACGCCGCCGGGGCCCTCTCCACCGGCAAGACCACCGTTCCGGAGTTCGGCCTGCCCTGCCACTCGGAGAACCTCATCTCCGCCCCCGCGCGCAATCCGCTCGACCCCGAACGCACCGCGGGCGGCTCCACGGGCGGCGGCGCCGCGGCCGTGGCGGCCGGCATGCTGCCGTTCGCCCCCGGGAGCGACGGCGGCGGGTCCGTCCGCATCCCGGCGGCGGCCTGCGGACTGGTGGGCCTGAAACCGGGACGGGGGACCGTTCCCACCGACCAGCAGGACGACTCGGTGCGCAACCTCACGGTCTCGGGGCCCCTGGCGCGCAACGCCGCGGACGCCGCACTGTTGTACGACGCCATGCTGGGTGGCCCCGGCGGCGAGGGTCGAAGCCTGCCGCGGGCCCTCGAGGCCGCGCCGGGACAACTGCGCATCGGGTACTCCACCGCCTCCCCCTTCTCCCCGGACCTGGACATCACGCTGGCCCGGCCGGCCGTGGACGCCCTCACCGCCGCCGCCGCGGCGCTGGGCCGGGACGGGCACGAGGTGGTGGAGGCCGACCTCTCCTACGCGCCCGGGTACCACCTGGACTTCCGCACCGTCTGGACGTCGGCCCTGACCAGGGTCCCCCTGCCGGAGGGGGCAGAGCCGCTCCTCGGGCCGCTGTCCGCCCACTTCCTGGAGTTGGCCCGCGGCTACTCCGAGGACCATCTCGCCACCTCGGTGGGACGCCTGACCGACTGGGCCGGCGATGCCCGCCGTCAGCTGGCCGCGCACGATGTGGTGCTGACGCCGGTCCTGGCCTTCGCCCCGCCGGCCATCGGCACGTTCACCGCCCTGCCCCCGGCCGAGGACTACGAGCTGCAGTGCCGGTTCACGCCGTACACGTCCATGGTCAACGTCATGGGGCTGCCGGCCATCTCCGTCCCCGTGCTACGGGACGCGGACGGGTTCAGCTGGTCCGTCCAGGCCATCGGCCGGCCCGGGACAGAAGGCCCCCTGTTGGCCCTCGCCGCCCGGATGGAGCAGTTGCTGGCCGGTTAGACCCGGTCAGACGAAGAGCAGCGCCATGAATCCGAGGACGCCGAGGAGCGTGAGCCCGGTCATCAGGTAGCCCATGACCAGCCCGGCGATCGCGAAACCCCGGCTCTGACGGTCCCGGTTCAGGCTGATGTGACCGAGGATGACCGCCAGGATCTGGGGCACGAAGAGGAACCCGCCGGTCACCACACCGACGATGCCCAGCACCATGGATGCCACGGCCAGGCCGGTGGGCTGGGCCGAGTGGCCGGCCACGGGGAACGGGCTGCCCGCCTGGCGACCGGACGCGTCCCACGGTCCGGTGTGGCCCGGGCGTGGTCCGTAGGGATTGCCGGCCCCGCCCTGGCCGTAGGGTCCGCTCTGCCCGGAGGGTCCGTTCTGCCCGGACGGAGTGCCCTGGCCTGACGGATTGGCGATGACGGGATACTCGCCCTGGATCGGGTACTGGCCCTGACCGTTGCCGTAGGGACCGGCCAGCGGCTGGTCGGCATAGGGGTTGCGCGCGGCGGCCTGCTGTCCGGGCGACTGCTGCGGAGCGGCGGGCGTGGCCGGCGCGGAGGGATCCGAGTACCAGGAGGGGTGATGCGGGTCGTTGAACGGCCGGTCGCCGCCCGACGACTCGGACGACTGGCCACCGTGCTGACGTGGGTCCCGATCGGACATGGCTCCCCTTGACTCTTCGGCTGCTGCGGGCCGGACCGGAAACTGGACCAGCCAGCCGCCGGCAGGCGGAATGATGAGCCCCAGTCTACGGAACGGATCAGACACCGTCCCGGTCGCGGCAGATCCCTATCGTGTCCGCGCCCGCATGCAGGATGATCGAAACCGCAGGGCCGGACCGTCCGACGCTGGCGGCAACGGGAGGGATCTGATGACGATGTTCATGGCAACCACGCCTCGCGAGACGGCCACGGCACCGGTGTATCAACGCCACTGCGCCGTGCCCCCGTATCTGCTGGACCACCTGTCCCGGCACCGGCCGCCGGCCGCCATCGCGAGGACCCTGGAACTGGATGAACAGGTCCGCGAGCGGCGCCACCGTGGGGCGGCGCTGCCGGAGCGCGCCCTGGTGGCCCCGGCAGGCACCCTGGACCGCACGATCTCGGATGCGGAGAACACCGAGGAGCTCCCCGGCAGGACCGTGCGGACGGAGGGACAGCCACCGGTGGAGGACGTGTCCGTCAACGGGGCCTATGACGGGATCGGCTCCGTGCACGCGTTCCTCGAGGAGGTCTACCGGCAGTCCTCTCTGGACGGGACCGGGCTGGGACTGCTCGCGACCGTCCACTACGGCCAGCGCTATGACAACGCGTTCTGGGACGGGACGCAGATGGTGTTCGGGGACGGCGACGGTGAGATCTTCACGGGCTTCACTCCCTCGGTGTCCGTGATCGCCCACGAGCTCGCGCACGGGCTGATGCAGTATTCCTCGGACCTGCTCTATGAAGGCCAGTCCGGTGCCCTCAACGAGTCCTTCTCCGACGTGCTCGGCGCCCTGGTGGACCAGTACGCGCAGGGTCAGACGGCCGAGCAGGCCAGCTGGCTGATCGGTTCGGAGATCTTCGGCGAGGGCGTCCAGGCTGACGGGCTGCGGTCCATGGCCGCGCCGGGGACCGCCTATGACGACCCGCGGCTGGGGCGGGATCCGCAACCGGCGCACATGGACGACTACGTGGAGACCCAGGCGGACTACGGCGGGGTGCACCTGAATTCCGGCATCCCCAACAAGGCCTTCCACCTCGCGGCGATGGCCCTCGGCGGACACTCCTGGGAGCGGGCAGGGCAGGTCTGGTTCGACGTCGTCACGGGCGAGACACTGCCGCGTGATGCCGACTTCGCCGGTTTCGCGGAGGCCACCGTGCTGGCGGCCGGAGAACGATTCGACGAGGCCGTGGCCACGGCGATCCGGGACGCCTGGGAGCAGGTCGGGGTCCTGGCCGCCCGATCCTGATCTGACCCGGAACAACCGGCACCCGGCACCCCCTGCGTAGGCTTGCACCATGGATGGCACTGCTGACCGCCCCCCGGGTCCACTGGGGGCTCGTGGAGAACCTGGTGCACCTGGAGCACCTCAGCAAGGCTCGGGCACCGCACGGTTCGAGGTCACGGTGGAGCGCTCCGGCGGGATCGCCGGGATGGTGCGCCGATGGTCCGCCCCGGTTCCCGACGACGGCGGCCCGGCCGCGCGTGCGGCGCACCGGATCGCGGAGCTGAGCACAGCAGTGCCGGGAACCGAGGGGCAGGGGACAGAGGGGCCGGGCAAAGAGAGGCCGGAGCCTGGGGGGCCGGGTCGGCTGCGGGACGGCTTCATCTGGGCCGTGACCTGTGGGGAAGGCTCCCTGCAGTGCGACGAGGAGGGCCGGCGTCGTGATCCGGAGGTGGATGCCCTCATCTCCGTGGTGACCACGCCAGAGTAGTCCGGAACCCCAGTAGTCCGGCATGGACAGGAATACTGAGAAGAACCGAGTGGCGTCACGGTAGGCACCTCTCTACCCGCCCCGGGCCGGGCGTGCCACAGTGGTGGCATGAGCTCTGAGAACGCCTCACCCGATGCCGCCGCCACCCAGGCGAAGCCCGCCGCCGAACGAGCCGGGACACGCGCTCTCGCGCAGGATCTGGTGGACGTGCCGGCGTTGCTCGCCGCCTATGCAGAGCTGCATCCCGATCCCGCCAACCCGGCCCAGCAGGTCTCCTTCGGGACCTCAGGCCACCGCGGCTCCTCGCTCAAGGCCTCCTTCAACGAGGACCACATCGCCGCCATCACCCAGGCGATCATCGAGTACCGTGCCGCCCAGGGCGTGACCGGCCCCCTGCTGATGGGCCGGGACACCCATGCCCTCTCGGGCCCCGCACAGGACACCGCGCTCGAGGTGCTCATGGGCAACGGCGTGCACACCCTGATCGACTCCCGGGAAGGGTTCACCCCCACCCCCGCCGTCTCCCACGCCATCCTGGCGCTGAATGCGGAAGTGCCAGCCGGCGGCGGGCCTTCTCAGGCCGGACAGACGGGGCAGGCCGACGGCATCGTCATCACTCCGTCCCACAATCCGCCCACCGACGGCGGCATCAAGTACAACCCTCCGCAGGGCGGCCCCGCGGACACGGACGCCACGAACTGGATCGCCGACCGCGCCAACGCCCTGCTCGCCGGCGGCCTCGCGGACGTCCAGCGCATCCCGCTGACCGAGGCCCGTCAGCACGAGGCCCTCGGGACCTACGACTTCCTGGATCGCTACGTCTCCGACCTGCCCAAGGTCATCGATCTGGATGCCATCCGCCAGGCCAGGGTACGCATCGGAGCGGACCCCATGGGCGGCGCTTCCGTGGGGTACTGGGGAGAGATCGGAGTCCGGCACGGCCTGGACCTGACCGTGGTGAACCCGGAGGTCGACCCGCAGTGGGGGTTCATGACCCTGGACTGGGACGGGAAGATCCGCATGGACTGCTCCTCCCCCAACGCGATGGCCTCGCTGATCGAGCGGATGCGGGCGGAGGGCACCGGGGAGAACGAGTCGGCCGGGGATGCTCCCTTCGACATCGCCACCGGCAACGACGCCGACGCCGACCGCCATGGGATCGTCACCCCGGACGGCGGGCTGATGAATCCGAACCACTTCCTGTCCGTCGCCATTGATTACCTCTACCGGCACCGGCACGGCTGGCCGGCGGGGGCCGGCGTCGGGAAGACCCTGGTCTCCTCCTCGATGATCGACCGGGTGGCCGCCGGGCTGCGACGGCCCCTCGTGGAGGTCCCGGTCGGCTTCAAGTGGTTCGTGCCCGGGCTGCTGGACGGCACCGGCGTGTTCGGCGGCGAGGAGTCCGCCGGCGCCTCCTTCGTGCGCTTCGACGGCAGCGCCTGGTCCACGGACAAGGACGGACTGCTGCTGTGCCTGCTCGCGGCGGAGATCCGTGCGGTGACGGGCAAGACGCCCACCGAGTACTACGCGGAGCTGGTGGAGCAGTACGGCGATCCCGTGTACGCCCGCATCGACGCCCCGGCCACCGCCGAGCAGAAGGCGAAGCTGAAGAAGATGTCCCCGTCCGACGTCACCGCGGACATCCTGGCCGGCGAGCCGATCACCGCCAAGATGACCGAGGCCCCCGGCAATGGCGCGGCGATCGGCGGCCTCAAGGTCACCACCGAGAACGCCTGGTTCGCGGCCCGGCCCTCCGGCACCGAGGACGTGTACAAGATCTACGCCGAGTCGTTCATCTCCTCCGAACACCTGGCCCAGGTGCAGGCGGAGGCCAAGGCGATCGTGGACGCCGTCATCGCCTGACCCCGGGCTTTCAGTCGACTTGGAGTGGGTGGGCCGCGAAACAACCCACCCCAAGTCGACTGAAAGCGCAGACTTCGCCTACAGCAGGCGCTTGAGGGCCTGGCGCTTGGTCCAGGTGTAGGGCGGGTAGACCATCCTCAGGGTGTCCACCTGATCGGTCTTCGTCAGGGCCGGGCGCAGCTGGGAGAACGTCTCGAAGCCGGACCGCCCGTGATAGGCGCCCAGGCCGGAGGCCCCCACCCCGCCGAAGGGCAGCGTGGGCAGTCCCACCTGCAGCAGGGCCACGTCGAAGGCCATGCCGCCGGCGGTGACACGCTCCTCGAAGGCCCGGTGGTAGCGGTGCTTGTCCGTGAACAGGTAGGCGGCCAGGGGATGCGGCCGGGCCGCGATGAACTCCACTGCCTCCTCGAAGGTGTCCACCCGGACGATCGGCAGCACCGGCCCGAAGATCTCCTCCGCCATCAGGGCGCTGTCCGGTGACACGTCCGCCACCACGGTCGGCTCCAGGAACCGGTCGGCGACGTCGGCCCGGCCGCCATGCACGAGCCGCGCCGGTGGGCGGCCCTCGCCTTCGGCACCGCCACCGCCACCGCCACCCGACAGGGAGTCTTCCAGCAGGGCCACAGTCCGTTCCAGGTGCTCGGTGCTGACCATGCGGCCGTAATCCGGCGATTGCTGCGCGTCCTTGCCGTAGAACTCCTCGATGGCCTTCGGCAGGTGCTTCTCGAGCTGCCGCTGGGACTCCTCGCCCACGGCCAGCACGTAGTCCGGGGCCACGCAGGTCTGCCCGGCGTTGGTGAACTTGCCGAAGGCGATCCGGCGGGCGATCGCCGGCCAGTTGCGTCCGTCCGCCACCACGCACGGGGACTTGCCGCCGAGCTCCAGGGTCACCGGCGTCAGCTGCTTCGCGGCGGCCTCGTAGACGATCCGCCCCACGCGCTCCCCTCCGGTGTAGAAGATGTGGTCGAACTTCTCGGCCAGCAGGGCCTGCACGGCCTCGGCCCCGCCCTGCACCACGGCGACCGCACGCGGATCCAGGTACTGCGGGATGAGCCGGCCGATGAGTTCGGACGTGGCGGGGGCCTTCTCGCTGGGCTTGAGCACCACGGAGTTGCCAGCCGCCACGGCCGCCACCAGCGGGCCGAGCAGGGTCTGGACCGGGTAGTTCCACGGGCCGATGATCAGCACGGTCCCCAGAGGCCGGGCCTCGACTTTGGCGCTGGCGGGCCGAAACGCCAGCGGCACCTTCACCGACTCCGGTTCCATCCAGTCGGTCAGGTACAGCAGGGCGTGGTCCACCTCGGAACGGGTGGGCTGGACCTCGGTCAGCATCGCCTCGACGGCGGGCTTGCCGAGGTCGACCGCCAAGGCCGCGCAGATCGCGTCAGCCTGTTCCTCCAGCATCCGCCGGATGCCCTTGAGCTGACCGGCCCGGAAGCGCCGCGGGTGCGCCAACCGCAGCGCGGCGGCCTGGCGCATCCTCGCGACGGCGGCGCCCGGCTCCTCGTTCCCGCTCGCCACGTCCGGTCCGGCCGGGACGTGCAGCATCGACGCCGGATCGAGGGCGGCGTCCTCCTGACCGGGTCCCTCGCCGTGCTGGCCGGGGTTCAGGGTCTGGTCCGCGATGAAGTCCGGAATCTGGGGCATGCCCCCACGGTAATGGCAAGGGCCCGATACCTCGCAGCCGCTCTGGTCACAGCGGGGGTTCAGCGCTGCGGCCAGTACCCGCGAGCCTCCATCACGGAGGCCAGGGCCTCGGCGTCGTCCGTCATCAGCCCGTCCACGCCGAGGGCCAGCAGGTGCTCCATCTCCGCGGGCTCGTCCACCACCCACACGTGGACCTGCAGTCCGGCGGCCTGGCACCGGGACACGAAGGTGCGGGTCACCACGGGAACGGGGCCCTGCTTCACGGGGACCTGGACGCAGTCGACGTGGACGAGCCGGCGCGCCACGAAGCGGGTCAGCCCCAAGGGGGCCGCCAGCACGAGGGCGGCGATGGCCCATCCGCCGCCGGACATCGCGATCCGGCGGCCGGCCGTCTGAGTGAAGCGCCGGCGTCGGGAATCATGGAAGGAGGCGATCAGCACCCGGTCCCAGGCATCATGGCGGGCCAGCAGGGGCACCATGGCCTCGCCCGCGGCATCGTCCTTGAGGTCCACGTTGAGGTGCACGTCAGGCCACTCGGTCAGCAGATCCTCGAAGCGCAGGAGGTGCTCGCCCTCGAGCAGGTCGCTCCCGGCGAACCCCACCTCGGGCTCCAGCGCCTCACCGCCACCGGAGGCCACCCGCTCCCGCACCGGACCGCGGTCGGACCCCTGCCCGGTGGCTGGATCCAGCACCCGGAGCGCGCTGAGCTCCTCCCAGGTGTGGTCGGAGATCCTGCCCGAGCCGGTGGTGACGCGGTCCAGGACCTCGTCGTGGAAGACCATGAGCACCCCGTCCTTCGAGGTGCGCACGTCCAGCTCGAGGTAGCCGTAGCCACGGTCCACGGCGCTGCGGAAAGCGGTCAGCGTGTTCTCCCGGGTGGTGTCCGCCCCGCGGTGGGCGAAGGCCAGCGGCCAGCCTCGGCGGGCGGGAAGGGAGTCCGTCAGGTAGGGAGGCAGGAGGGGGCGCTTCACGCGTCCACCCTAACCGTCAGTCGAGGGTGAGCAGATGTTCGATGGCCTGGGCCACCCCATCGTCATCGCAGGCTCCGGTGGTCGCGTCCGCGGCGGCGAGCAGGGCAGGGTGCCCCGAGGCCACGGCGTACCCGGTGCCGGCCCAGTGGATCATCTCCAGGTCGTTGGGCATGTCCCCGAACGCCACCACCTCACTGGCGGAGATGCCGTGCTCGGCGGCGAAGCCGGCCAGGGTCGTGGCCTTGTTGACCTCCGGCCGGGACAACTCCAGCAGGGTCATCCCGGGTGCAGAATGCGTCACGGCGAGCAGGTCCCCCAGCAGATCCCGGACCTCGGCCAGGAAGGCATCGGGCTCGTGGGAGCGGGTCTTGACCAGGAATTTCACCACGGCAGGATCCTCGGGCAGGACCTCATCCAGACGCGGTGCCACGTGGACGCCGGCGGCCAGTTCGCCGGACACGAGGTCCCCGGTGACCTCCGCGTCCTGGCGGTCGACGAAGGCGGCATCGAGGTGGAATCCCTCCAGGGTCTCCACCCCGAAGGACGCCGACGGGTCCAGGGTGGCGATCATCTCGCGCGCCTGCAGCACGGTCTCGAAGTCCATGGGCTTGGAGTCGAGCACGGTCTCCCGCACGAGGTCATAGATGACGGCCCCGTTCGAGCAGATGATGGGTCCGGCATGACCCAGCGCCTCGGTCAGCGGCGTCAGCCAGCGGATGGGCCGGCCGGTCACGAAGACCACCTGGATGCCGGCGTCATGCGCGGCCTGGAAGGCCTCCACAGTCCGCGGCGAGATCAGCCCGGTGCGGGTGTGGTCGTAGCCGATGATGGTGCCGTCCAGGTCGCTGGCGATCATCCGGGGCCGGCGGAGGGCCGGACCGGCCGGAGCCGGCGGCGCCGGTTCGTAGGTCGGTTCTGGACGGGACATGGTCCCCATTCTAGGCCGCGGGCCAGCGGGGGTGACGGTGCGAGGCGAACCGGCGGGGCGCCTCAGCCGAGCTCGTCACGTGTGGGCGGATCGGCCCCCAGCCGGGACGAGGTGATGGCCGCGGCCCGCGCGGCGTAGGCGAGCACCGCCGCGGTGTCCTCCGGGCTGATGCTCCGCAGTTCCTTGCGGTTCTCCGCGCCCAGGAGCCCGCGGTCCTTCAGGGCGACCAGCAGGGCGGCGGTGAAGGAGTCGCCCGCACCCACCGTGTCTGCGACCTCCACGGGCGTCACGGGATGTTCGGTCACGCCGGCGGCGGTGGCGCACAGGATCGAGGTCTCCCCGCGGGTCACCACCACCATGGCCGGCTCGATCCGCTGCCACTCGACGATCACGTCCTCGAGCGCACGGTCTGGATACAGCCAGGCCAGATCCTCGTCCGAGGCGTGCACGATGTCCGCGAACGCCACCGACTCCTCAGCTCGGCGGCGGGCGGTGGTCCGGTCGGGGACGATCGAGGGGCGGCAGTTCGGGTCGTAGCTCAGGGTGACGTCCGGCTCGAGCGTGGTCAGCAACTCCATGACGGTGGAGGCACCCGGCTCGAGCATCGTGGCGATGGATCCCGTGTGCAGGTGTTTGAGGGTCCGTGCCCGGCCGTCCCGGTCCAATACGGCGCGCACCAGCCGGGCGGTCTCGTCAGGATCGGGCAGCGACCAGTCCAGGTCGAACTCGTAGTGGGCCACGCCGGTGGGGTCCAGGCGGGCGGTGGCCACGGAGGTCGGCAGGCCGTCCGGGTCCAGCACCGTTGTCACGCCGTTGCGGTCGAGGTACTCGCGGACCATGGTGCCGTAGTCGTCGTGGCCATAGCGTCCGGCGAAGAACACGTTCTCCCCGAGCCGGGCCAGGCCAACGGCCACATTGAGGGGACTGCCGCCGACGTGGACCCGCGGCGTCGCGGTATCGGAAAGGACGACGTCGACGAGCGCCTCGCCGATCACACCCACGTAATCAGTCACAGATCAACGGTACCCTACCGCTCAGTTGCCCTCTCGGTTTTTGACCGGTCCTCCGGACGTCCGCAGGGCAATTCCAGCACCCCCGAACCGACCGGAAAGATACCCGTGACCTCGAAGGACCCCACAGAGCCCACCGACGGAGCCGCCGCGGAAGCCACCGACGGAGCCGCAGGAGCCACCACCGCGTCCACCACCAGAGAGCAGCGGTCCCTGGCCCGCCGGCTCGGCATGGGCTGGCACCTGCATGGCGACGGCCGTCGCATCACCCCGGGCGAGGTCGTCGCCCCGGACGAGCGGCTCGCCTGGCCACAGACCATCGGCGTCGGCGTCCAGCACGTGATGGCCATGTTCGGCGCCACCGTGCTCGTGCCCACCATCACCGGCTTCCCCGTGACCGCGTCCCTGTTCTTCTCGGGCGTGGGCACTCTGCTGTTCCTGATCATCACCGCCGGCCGGGTCCCCTCCTACCTCGGCAGCTCGTTCGCGTTCATCGCGCCCATCAGCGCGGCCATGAACCAGCACGGCATCGGCGGGGCCCTCGGCGGCGTCCTCGTCTCCGGCGTCGCGCTGTTCCTCGTCGGCCTGATCGTGCAGCGGGCCGGGACCGGGTGGATCCACGCGCTCATGCCCCCGGTGGTCATGGGAACGATCGTGGCCCTGATCGGCCTGAACCTCGCCGGTTCCACAACGGAGGCCATGGTCACGGTGCCCCTGACCACCTTCTCCACCGCCCTGGCCATCGTGGTGTGCGCCGTGCTGTTCAAGGGCCTGCTGGGCCGGCTGTCCATCCTGCTCGGCATCATCGTCGGCTACCTCGTGGCCCTGGCCCAGGGCCAGATCGACTTCAGTCCCATCGGTGAGGCCGCCGTGGTCGGCCTGCCGCCCTTCCACGCCCCGGAGTTCCACTGGGACGTGCTGTTCCTCTTCCTGCCCGTGGTGCTGGTGCTCGTGGCGGAGAACATCGGCCACGTCAAGACGGTCGGCCTCATGACGAACCGCAACCTGGACTCCTCCAACGGGCGGGCCCTGATGGCCGACGGTCTGGCGACCACCCTCTCCGGCCTCGGCGGCGGCGTGGGCACCACCACCTACGCGGAGAACATCGGCGTCATGGCCTCCTCCCGCGTCTACTCCACCGCCGCCTACTGGGTGGCCGGGATCGTGGCCCTCGCCCTCGCGTTCTTCCCGCAATTCGGCGCCCTGATCAACACCATCCCCGCGGGCGTCGCCGGAGGGGCGGGGATCATCCTCTACGGCATGATCGGCGTGATGGGCGTGCGCATCTGGGTGCAGAACCGGGTGGACTTCTCGAACACGATCAACCTGATGTCCGCCGGCGCAGGCCTCATCGTCGCGATCGCCGACCCGACCCTGGACGTCGCCGGCATGCAGTTCGGCGGCATCGCCCTCGGCACCGCGACGGTGCTCGTGGTCTTCCACCTCATGACCGCCATCGCCCGCTGGCGCGGCACCGAACCCGTGCCCGCGGATCCGGATGAGAAGCCCTACGAGTCCTCCGAACCCGGCCGCCTGGGCTGACCCGCACGGCCACGGGGCAACGGCGAACATGCACGACGCCGGTCCTCCCCCTCCGCAGGTCAGGCCTCGTTCAGCGGCGCTTGCCGCCCCTGCCGCCCTTCGATCCCGGGGACCCCTTCGAACCCTTCGATCCCTTGGCCGCGCCCTTCGACCCGCCCTTGGAACTCTTGGAGCCAGCCCCGGTGGCACCCTTGGCACCCTTCGTGGCCGTGGCGCCGCCCTGAGGCGCCGCGGTGGAGGCCTGGAGGTGGTCATTCCGGGACGAGCCGGGGCGGCGGCCCTTCGCCGCGCCGACGAAGTCCTGCACGAGTTGGGAGTCCACGGCCTTCAACCAGGCCAGGCCCACCCCCCACCCGGGATGGCCGTCCGATGCCTCCGCGGCCTCATCGCGGCGTTCCAGGGGCAGCACCACCACGTCCTTGCGGCCGAACATGCGGGCCACCGAGGCGGGCAGGACCACGTGGCCCGCGCCCGTGGCCACGATCTCCACGGCCATCCGCTCGCCTGCACCCGGGATCTCCGGGGCGTCCAGCGCGTCGATCGGCGGCTCGGGCGCGAACCTCGCCGGGTCCATCCGCTCGGCCGGATCCAGCTCGGAACACGGGACGGGGCCGTCGGCTGCGGCATCCCACGCTGCCAGCAGGTGATCCTGGCCAACGCACACCACCGGGTCCTCCTCGTAGAACCGGACCACGTGCACGTCGGCGGGATCCACGCCGCCGGCGGCGAGGAGTGCCTCTGGGGTGGAGTCGAGCCGCCAGCGCAGGTAGCCCAGCTGAGGAAGCCCGCGCGGGGCCAAGCCGTCCGGGCCGGGTGCCAGGAACGCGACCTGCGCACCGACGTCGTGGTTCACCAACTGGACCCGGCGCTCACGGGAGGTGAAGCGGTCCACCCACTTGGAGGGCGAGGCGCCGGGGATGGTGGAGAGGAACAGCGTCTCCGGGACGGTCTCGTCTGCTGAAGACCGCCCGGACGGGGGCGAGGACGGGGGCACCGGCGGTTACTCGACCTTGTCCTTCAGGAACCGCACGGTGCGGGACCAAGCGAGCTCGGCCTCCTCGGGGCGGTAGTTGCCCTGAGGGTTCTCGTCATTGTGGAAGGCGTGCGGGGCATCGTAGAAGAAGTACTCGACCTCGGCACCGGACTCGTCGCGGATCTGCTGCTCCTGGGCGCGTGCGTCCTGGGGCGGGAACATGGAGTCCTGTTCGGCGTAGTGGCCTTGAACAGCAGCCTTCACCCCGGCGTAGGCCTGCGGGACGGCCTGGCCGACGCCATAGAACGGCACCGCGGCAGAGACCTTCGCACCCTGGTCAGCGGCGAGGGCGAGCACGAACCCGCCACCCATGCAGAACCCGACAGTACCGACGGTCTTCGAGGTGACCGAGTCCAGGGACAGCAGGTAGTCGACGGCCCCGGCCAGCTGGCGGGCCCCCTCCTCCGCGGGGAGGTTCTGCATCATCTCCCCGGCCTCCTCGCCATCATGGGCGACCCAACCGCCGAACAGGTCCGGGGCCAGGGCCGTGAAGCCCTCCGCCGCCAACCGGTCGCAGACGTCCCGCATGTGGTCCGTGAGGCCCCACCATTCCTGGATGACGATGACGCCGGGGCCGGACCCGGATTCGGGGGTGGCCAGGTAGCCGTGGCCACGATGGTCGCCGCCCTCGGTCCCCTCCTTCTCCGGCAAGGCAAAGGTGGTGTTCTGGTGCGGGGTCTTTCCGGCCACTGGTCCTCCTTGGATCCGCGGATGAAGCTGGTATCGGTCACGGTCAGTCTAGGCGTGCCTTCAGACCGGACAAGTGGAGATACTGGGGCTTCCAGCAGCCGCCCGTCTAGCCCCCACCCGGAGGGCCGGTGCCGGTCTGCCATGACAGCACTGGAGGATCGCACCATGCCTGCTTCATCTGCTCCCAGCACCCCAGCCCGCTTGGTGGCCGAGTTCATCGGCACCTTCGTCCTCGTCTTCGGAGGTTGCGGCACCGCCGTCTTCGCCGCCCAGGTCATGGACGATGCCGCCGGCGTCAACATGGGCGTCGGCTTCCTCGGGGTCGCCCTCGCCTTCGGCCTGACCGTCGTGGTCATGGCCTACGCGGTGGGACACATCTCCGGCGGCCACTTCAACCCGGCCGTCACGCTGGGCACCGCCCTGGCGGGCCGCACCAAGTGGTCCGACGTCGGCCCCTACATGCTGATCCAGATCCTCGGCGCCACGGTGGCCGGCGGCGTCCTGCTGGCGATCGCCTCCGGAAAGACCGGATTCGACGCCCAGGAGTCCGGATTCGCCACCAACGGCTACGGAGAGCGCTCACCGGACGGCTACACCATGCTGTCCGTGCTGCTGATCGAGGTCGTCCTGACCGCCGTGTTCCTCTACGTCATCCTCGGTGTCACGGACCGCCGCGCCCCGGCCGGCTTCGGCCCGCTGGCGATCGGCCTGTCCCTGACCCTGATCCACCTGATCTCCATCCCGGTGTCCAACACCTCCGTGAATCCGGCCCGCTCCCTCGGCGTGGCCTGGTTCGCCGGCGGTGAGGCACTGGGTCAGGTCTGGCTGTTCATCCTGGCCCCGCTCGTGGGCGCTGCCATCGCCGGGCTGACCTACCACCTGCTGTTCCCGGACCGCGGAGCCGTCAACGCCGACATCGCCGGACAGGAGGCCAACGACGCCACCGCCTGAGCCGTTGCCTGCCGCGCCAGGTCGCCTCCAGAGGTCAAAAGCGCCCCGTCGTCCCGGATGATCTCCGGGACAACGGGGCGCTCTGGCCTGCCGTTGCAGGCGGGGGTGCGCTCAGGCTCAGGCCTGGGCGCCCTCTTCGGCCGGCAGGACGAAGGAGGCGTCGATCTGGATCTTGACGGCGTCGGAGACGAGCACGCCACCGGCCGCGGCCTGCAGCGGGGCGTTCCAGGTGATGCCGAAGTCCTTGCGGGAGATCTCACCGGCGGCTTCGAAGCCGGCGCGGGTCATGCCGAAGGCGTCGACGGTCTGGCCGCCGAACTCCGCCTTGAGCTCGACCGGGTTGGTGACGCCCTTGATGGTCAGGTTGCCCACGAGGATGAACTCCTGCGGGTCGTTGCCCTTGGCGCGCACCTCGGTGGAGACGAAGGTCATGTTCGGGTGGGCCTCGGTCTCGAAGAAGTCGGCGGCCTTGATGTGGGCATCGCGGTCCGGCTGACCGGTGTCCACCGAGTTGGCGTCGATGGCGATGTTCACGTTCGAGGCGGTGGCGTCATCGGCCACGACCAGCGATCCCTCAACGGCGTTGAAGGTGCCGCGGACCTTGGAGATGCCGGCGTGGCGGACCGTGAAGTCCACATCGGTGTGGGTGGCGTCCAGGTTCCAGGTTCCGGGGGTCAATGCGGTCATGAGGGGTCTCCTTGCGTTGAAAGCGGTGGCGTCCGGACCGCAGCCCGGCCGTTCCACCAATATTGGTTGAACATTCAATGGAACCATGGCCGGCCCGAAACTATTCCCCGCACCGGCATGAACTTCGGATGAACGGATCGAGGCGCCCTCGCGGACGGCGGCCGATGGCGGCCGTCCTGCCCCGCATGGAGCCGGGCCTCCCACCCCACCAACCGTCGAATCTCCTGAGGTCCACGCGTCCCACTGGCCCCCGAGGACCGGTCGGTTGGATAGGCTCAAGACGACCCTTCGACCCACACGGAAGCCAACCCCGGTGCCCGCCTGCGCATCCGGACCGTGGCTCGCCGTGTTCGGTCCCTCGACAACCTGCATTGGGAGTACTTGTGAAGATTGCGATCCTCGGCGGCGACGGCTTCTGCGGCTGGCCCGCTTCCCTGCACCTCTCGGACCAGGGCCACGAGGTCACCATCGTGGACAACTTCTCCCGGCGCGTGATCGACGAGGAGCTCGAGGCCGAGTCCCTGACCCCCATCCGATCGCTCTCCGAACGCCGCGCGGCCTGGAAGCAGGTCTCCGGCCGTCAGATCGGCTTCGCCTTCATCGACGTGGCGCAGGACTACGAGGGACTCCTGGAGTTCTTCCGCACCGAGCGCCCAGACGCCGTGGTCCACTTCGCCGAGCAGCGGGCCGCGCCCTATTCCATGAAGTCCTCGAAGAACAAGCGCTACACCGTGGACAACAATGTGAACGCCACGCACCATGTGCTGAGCGCGATCGTCGAGTCCGGCGTGGACATCCACCTGGTCCACCTCGGCACCATGGGCGTCTACGGCTACGGCACCGCCGGTATGAAGATCCCCGAGGGCTACCTGGACATCGAGGTCACCGCAGACGGCGACGCGAACGGTGCTGCGGACGGCGAGGCGAACGGCCCGTCCGACCAGCCGGCCGAACCGCGGCGCATCGAACAGCAGATCCTGTATCCGAGCAACCCAGGCTCGATCTACCACCTGACCAAGGTCCTGGACCAGCACCTGTTCGCCTACTACGTGAAGAACGACTCGGTGCGGATCACCGACCTGCATCAGGGCATCATCTGGGGCACCCACACGGCCCAGACCCAACTCGACGAGCGCCTGATCAACCGCTTCGACTATGACGGCGACTACGGCACCGTGCTGAACCGCTTCCTCATGCAGGCCGCCGTGGGACATCCACTCACGGTGCATGGCACGGGCGGCCAGACGCGCGCGTTCATCCACCTGCAGGACATGGTCCGCTGCGTGCAGATCGCCCTGGAGAACCCTCCGGCTGCGGGCGAGCGCGTCAAGATCTTCAACCAGATGACGGAGACCCACCGCGTGCGGGACCTGGCCGAGATGATCGGCAGGATCACCGGCGCCGAAGTGGCGATGGTGCCGAACCCGCGCAAGGAGTCGGCCGAGAACGACCTGCACGTTGTCAACGACACCTTCCTGGACCTCGGACTCCACCCGACCACCCTGTCCGAGGGGCTCCTGCTTGAGGTCGAGCAGATCGCCGAGAAGTACCGGGACCGCGCGGACCTGTCCAAGATCCCCGCCACCTCGCTCTGGACCGCCGATCAGCAGGCCGGCGTCCCGGAAACGGCCCCGGCCGGGCCGGCGTCGTCCCCGGTTCCGGCTTCGGACTCCGTTCCGAGCGCTGTTCCGGATGCTGTTCCGGATCATGCCCCGGTGAAGTAGCGGGAGCGGGCCCTATACATGCGCATCGCGATGTTCACCGAGGTCTTCCTGCCGAAGATCGATGGCGTGGTGACCCGCGTGGTGCGCACCCTGGAACAGCTGGAGGCGATGGGGCATGAGGTCCTGCTCTTCGCGCCCGGTGAGCCACCGGCTGAGTACGCCGGGCACGAGGTGGTCAGGGTGCGGAGCTTCTCGCTGCGCTACCTGTACCCGGAGTTGAAGGTGGGAGTCCCGACGCCGGCCATCGCCCGGCGGGTGGAGGCCTTCCGCCCGCACGTGGTCCACACCGTCAACCCGATCTGGCTGGCCGCCTACGGCGTGCTCTCTGCCGGGCGGCGGGACCTGCCCCAGCTGGCGAGCTTCCACACCGACGTGCCGAAGTACACGGAATCACTGCGCGTGGGCTGGGCCCGGCACCCCCTCGAGTCCTGGATCCAGTTCCTCCACAACAAGGCCGAGGTGAACCTGTGCACCTCCGGGCCCATGGTGGACCGGGCCCGTGAGGTCGGCATCCAGCGGGTGGACCTGTGGCCGAAGGCCGTGGACACGGTCGGCTACCACCCTTCCAAGGCCACGGACCGGATGCGGGAGAAGCTGACCGCAGGCCATCCCGAGGCCCCGCTGGTGGTCTATGTGGGGCGCATGAGCCGCGAGAAGGACCTCGACCAGCTGGTGGAACCGATGCGCCGGGTCCGCGAGCGGGTCCCCGGTGCCCGGCTGGCCATGGTGGGCTCCGGTCCGTACGTGGACGAGCTGAAGAAGATGTTCGACCCGGCGTACACCGTGTTCACGGGCTACCTGTCCGGCGCGGACCTCGCCGCCGCCTACGCCAGCGCGGACGCCTTCGCCTTCCCGTCCACCACGGAGACCCTGGGCCTGGTGGCCCTGGAGTCCATGGCCTCCGGGGTGCCGGTGGTCGGAGCCCGCGCCGGTGGCATCCCCTTCGTGATCGACGACGGCGCCACCGGCTTCCTGGTCGATCCCGGCGATGTGGACGGCTGGGTGGACCGCCTGGCGCGCCTGCTCGAAGACCGCGGGTTCCAGGCCTCGATGGGTAAGGCGGCCCGCACCGAAGCCGAGCGGCATTCCTGGCGTGCTGCAACCGAGGCCCTCGTGGGCTTCTACGAGCGGTCGATCGAGGCACACTGGAGCAGCACCCACCGGGAACTCAACGGCCCCCTCCTGGACCGCTTCGCCAAGCCGATGCCGCGGACACTGGACTGAGGAGCCCCGCTCGCCAGCTACAGCGAGTCCCCGGGAACAGTGAAGGCCCCGGATCCATGATCCGGGGCCTTCACCGTTATAGACTCGCGTGCGCGAGGGGGGACTTGAACCCCCACGTCCTTTCGAACACTGGCACCTGAAGCCAGCGCGTCTGCCAATTCCGCCACTCGCGCGAGGTTTTGGTCTGTCTTCCCGGTCGAAAGGCCTGTATGGAATCCTTCGTACCGGTCAGAACAGCAGGATCTATCCTATCCCCACCGTGACGGATTCCCAAATCGAGGGCCAATCGGGGGCCTGAGCCCAGCCTGGAAGATCGCATTGAAACCGCATTGAGATCCGTCACCGGCCTGTTCATCCCGGTTTGCTCGTGCGTGCCGCGTACTATCGACACAGACATCTGCGGAAAGGAGCACCCCCGCGTGGGTCTTCTGGATAACCTCGAGCGCGGCCTGGAGAAGGCTGTGCAGTCAGCCTTCTCGGCCGGCGGCCCCCGAGCAGTCAAGCCGGTCGAGATCGCCAATGCCCTGAGACTGACCATGGACGATGAGGCCATGGTCCTCTCGGAGGGCCGCACTTTCGTGCCCAACGTCTTCATCATCCGGTTCTCCACCCCGGACTTCGAACTGGCCCGCAAATGGGGCTCCGCCCTGGCGGAGGAACTCTGCGACGAGGCCATCCGGCATGCCCGGGACCAGGGCTACACCCTGCATGGCCCGGTGCGCGTCACCTTCGTGGAGGAGGAGTCGCTGCGCGCCGGCAAGCTGGACATCGAGTCCGCCTCGGACCGCTCCGGCGGTTCGGACCAGATGCACGACGCCGGCTCCTCGCCCTCCGGGACCGGCTCGGCCGCCGTCGTGTCCCAGGCTCCGGTGGACCGGAACGTGCCCGTCCCGCCGGCGGCGCCCGTGGCCCCGGCCGCGACTTCCCGGCCCGCGCCCTCCCGTGCTGCGTCTGCGGAAGCGGTCCGGCGGACACCGAGCCCGTCTCCCCAGCGCCCGGCCCAGCCGTCCCGGCCGGCAACCGCACCATTGCAGCCCGTGCTCGAGATCGACGGCCGCAAGTACGGCATCAACGCCGATTCGATCGTGCTCGGCCGTTCCGCCGATGCGGACATCCTGGTGGAGGACACGGGCGTCTCCCGCCGTCACCTGGAGATCATCACCCGGGGCAGCACCGTCATGGCGGTTGACCTGGGCTCGACGAACGGCATCTACGTGAACGACCGTAAAGTGGACGGCTCCACCGTGCTGCGGCACGGCGACCGAATCACGATGGGACGTGTTGCCATGGTCTTCAGGATGCTGCCCGCGCGGGACACGCCGGGCCAGGGAGGTGCCTCATGAGTGAACTTGCCGTGGCCGCCCTGCGGCTGGGCCTGCTGCTGGTCATGTGGATCCTCATCATCTCGATCGTCTCCTCCCAGGGGCGGGATCTCATGGTCGGCGCCCGCAACAAGGTCCGTCCCCGCGGCAAGAACGCGGCGCCCGTCGCCGCCGGCGCAGCCGCCGGTACGGCCGTCAGTCCCAGTGGTGGCCCCAGTGGTGGTGCACCCGCCTCCGGGACCGGAGGCCAGACCACCGGCCAGCAACAGGCCCGGCCGCTGCCGACGCGGCTCCAGGTCACCGAGGGCCCACTCCAGGGCTCCGTCGTGGAACTGCACGGATCACCGCTCCTGCTCGGGCGCGCCCAAGAGGCTGACCTGGTGTTGGACGACGACTATGTCTCGGGCCGTCATGCCCGCCTGTTCCCGCAGGGCTCACGCTGGTTCCTCGAGGACCTCGGCTCCACCAACGGCACCTATGTGTCCGGCTCCCAGCTGACGCGCACCGTGGCCGTGGACCCGGGCACCCCGATCCGGATCGGCAAGACCGTCCTCGAACTGAGGTCCTGACGCCGATGCCTTTGGTCCTCCGCTTCGCTGCGCGATCCGATGTGGGCAGGGTCAGGTCGAAGAACGACGACTCTGCCTATGCCGGATTACACCTTGCCGTCGTGGCCGACGGCATGGGCGGGCACGTCGGGGGCGATGTGGCCAGCGCCTCCACGGTGCTGGACCTGGCCCCCCTGGACGCCACCGGCTATGCCAGTCCGGAGACCGTGCTGCCGGACGAGATCCAGAACGCGAACCTGATCCTCAACGACCTGGTCCATGCCAGCCCCAAGCTCGCCGGCATGGGGACCACGTGCACGGCGATGCTGCTCGCCGGGCGGACCATCCACGTGGCGCACATCGGAGACTCCCGGGCCTACCGGCTCAAGGACGACACCTTCGAGCAGATCAGCATCGACCACACCTTCGTGCAGCGCCTCGTGGACGAGGGACGGCTGAACCCGGCCGAGGCCGAGTCGCATCCGCACAAGAACGTGCTCATGCGGGTGCTCGGGGACGTGGATGCCTCCCCGGAGCTCGACATCTCGGCCGTGGACGCCGCACCCGGCGAGCGCTGGCTGCTGTGCTCTGACGGGCTGACCGCCGTGGTGCCGCCCTCCGTGATCGAGCAGAAGCTGCGCCACCGGAGCGACCTGCAGGCCGTGGCCGATGAACTGGTTGAGCTGACCCTGTCCGGCGGTGCCCCGGACAACGTCACCGTCGTGGCACTGGAGGTGGACGAGGCCACTGAGGCCGAGGCAGCCCTGCCCCCGCCCGCCCACCTCTCCGACCAGGCCCTCGCCGCCGCCACCCCCGGCGAGGCCGGCCCCGTCTCGGCCTCCCTGTTGCGGGAGGATCTGGAGTCACGCCCCCATGTCCTCGTCGGTGCCGCCGACCTGGCAACCCAGACCGGCAAGATCCCCATCGTCACCCGCCGCAGCACCCAGAAGCGTGCGGCCGCCCTGTTGACCGGCGCGGCCAGCCACGGTGCCCAGGCGGAGGGTGTCCTGCCCGACCCGCTGGCGGTCTCCGCCGCCTCGGAGCTCATCGAGGGCCATCGTGGCTCGGACGACGGTCTCGGTGACGGCTCGGATTCCGGCGGGCCCGGACCGGAGGAAACGCGGGACGGGACACGGGAGGAGGAGCGGCCGCGCCGACGTCGTTCCGTCTTCATCCCGGTCTTCACCGCGCTCTTGGCGCTGATCTTCGCCGTGCTCTTGCTCTGGGGCTACCTGTGGACACAGACCCAGTACTACGTGGGGGCCCAGGACGGCCGGGTGGCCATCTACAACGGAGTCTCCCAGCGGCTGGGTCCGATCCAGCTGTCCCACCTGGACAGTGAGACGGACGTGGCGTTGGAGGACCTGCCAGCATATTCACGTCAACGCGTCGAATCGGGCCTGCCGGCCCGCGACCTCGAGCACGCCCAGCAGATCGTGGCCGACCTGGAGAACTCCGTGACCCCGGATCCGCCGGCCACGCCGAGCCCGTCCCCGTCCGGGTCGCCGAGCGCTTCGCCATCGGGGACTCCCTCAGGCAGTCCGACCTCCACGCCCCCGTCCACCCCTCCAGGAGGTGATCGCTGATGTCCCAGATCTCTTCCGCCCCCCGTCCGCGACGCAACACCGAACTGGTGCTGCTGATCGTGGGCCTGAGCATCGGCACCGGCGCCAGCCTGCTCGCCGGCCTCGGCATGGACCGCGAGATCACCTCCGAATACTGGGTGCAGTCGGCCGTGCTGGCCATCATGGCCCTGGTCTTCCACCTGGTGCTGCGGCTACGCGCACGGTATGCGGATCCGTACATCCTGCCGATCGTGGTCACCCTCAACGGCCTCGGGATCGCCATGATCCACCGTATCGACGTGGCAGAGGGGGACGACGCCGCCTCCCGCCAGCTGATGTGGACCGTGGTGGCCATGGGCGTGGCGATCGCCCTGCTCTGGCTGCTCAAGGACCACCGTGTCCTGCGGCGCTGGCCCTATCTGTTCCTCGCCGCCTCCGGCATCCTGCTGCTGCTGCCGCTGATCCCGGGGCTGGGCATGGAGATCAACGGCGCCCGGATCTGGATCAACCTCGGCGTGGGCTCCTTCCAGCCGGGAGAGATCGCCAAGATCACCCTGGCCATCTTCTTCGCGGGCTACCTCTCTGCCAACCGGGACCTCATCCTGCTGGCCGGCAAGAAGATCGGCCCCGTGACCTTCCCCCGCTTCCGGGACATGGGCCCCCTGGTGATCGCGTGGCTGATCTCGATGGGCGTGCTCGTGTTCCAGCGGGACCTCGGCTCCGCCATCCTGTTCTTCGGGTTGTTCATGGCCATGATCTACCTGGCCACCTCCCGGGTGTCCTGGATCATTCTCGGCCTGGTCCTCGTGGCCGTGGGCGGGCTGATCGCCGTGAACACCATCTCCCATGTGGGGCTGCGCGTGGACGCCTGGCTCCATGCCTTCGACCCGGAGGTCTACAACCGCGGCGCCGGCAGTTACCAGATCGTCCAGGGACTGTTCGGTCTCGCCTCCGGCGGACTCCTCGGCACCGGCCTGGGCGGAGGGCGGCCAGACATCGTGGCCTACGCCAACTCGGACATGATCATCGCCTCGTTCGGCGAGGAGCTGGGCTTCATCGGCCTGTCCGCGATTCTGATGCTCTTCGTGCTGCTGGTGACCCGCATGCTCCGCGCCGCCCTGGGAACCCGTGACACCTTCGGCAAGCTGTTGGCCGCCGGACTGGCCTTCACCATGGCCCTGCAGTGCTTCGTGGTCATCGGTGGAGTCACCATGGTGATCCCGCTCACCGGCCTCACCACTCCGTTCATGGCGGCCGGTGGCTCCTCACTGCTGGCCAACTGGATCGTGGTGGCGCTCGTACTGATGGTGTCCCAGTCGGCGCGCAAGCCGGTCGCCGTCGGCCCCATGGTCAACGCGTCCGGCTCTGGATCAGGGCACCAGGACCGCACGTCCGGGGTTCCGGTCGAGACGCCGGCAGGAGGGGTCACCGCATGAATCAGGCCATCCGTAATTCCTGGGTCGTCATCGTCGCCATGTTCATGGTGCTCGTGGTGGCCATCTCCATCATCCAGGTCATCGCCGCCGATGCCCTGAAGAACAACGACTTCAACTCGCGGCAGCTCTACCAGGAGTTCGGCTCCGCCCGCGGACCGATCCTCGTGGACGGCAACCCGATCGCCGAATCGGTGGAGTCCAACGACGACTTCAACTACCAGCGCGTCTATCACGACACCGAGCTGTACTCGGGGCTGACCGGTTTCTATTCGCTGACCTACGGCGCCACCGGCCTGGAGGACAAGCTCAACCGCTACCTGGCCGGCTCCTCGGACGGCCAGTTCGTGGATCGCATCATCGAACTGTTCTCCGGCACCCAGATGGAGGGTGCCCAGGTGGAGTTGACGATCGACCCCGAGATGCAGGAACTCGCCTACTCGGTGATGCCGGAGGGGGTGGAGGCCTCCGTGGTGATCACCGATCCGGAGAGCGGGGACATCCTGGCCATGGCCTCCAAGCCCAGCTATGACACGAACCTGCTCGCCACGCACAGCGGGGCCGAGGCCTCGGCGAACATGGAGGAGCTGCAGTCTGTGCCGGGCTTGAGCCCCTACCTCAACCGGCCCACCGCCTCCTTGCCGGCCCCGGGCTCCACGTTCAAGCTCATCGACACGGTGGCCATGCTCGAGTCCGGCGAGTACCAACCGGATCAGGTCCTCGACGTCCCGGATTCCATCACCCTGCCGAACACGAACACGCCCCTGGGTAACTTCGGCGGCGGCCTGTGCGGCCCGATGGACGAGGCCACCCTCGCCGAGATCTTCGCCCAGTCCTGCAACACGCCCTTCGCCCTCGCGGCCATGGAGCTGGGCCAGGACCGGATCCGCACCACGGCGGAGAACTTCGGGTTCAACGAGTCCTTCGACATCCCCTTGACGGTCGCCGCCTCGCAGTTCCCCGAGGACCTGGATGACGCAGCCCTGGCCCAGTCCTCGATCGGCCAGCGGGACGTGAAGGCCACCGCCCTGCAGATGAACATGGTCGCCGCCGCGATCGCCAACGACGGGACGATGATGAAACCGCAGCTGATCGACACGATCCGCGGCTCGGACCTGACGCTGCTGGAGGACGTGCAGCCGGAGGTCTTCAAGCGCTCCACCACCCCGGAGATCGCCGAACAGATGACGGAGCTGATGCGCGGCCCGCTCGACGGCGGGACGGCCTACCGGGCCCAGTCAGACCGCGTGGACATCGCCGCGAAAACCGGCACTGCCCAGTTGGGAGCGGACAATGACCTGGTCAACTCCTGGATCACCGGGTTCGCCCCGGCCGATGACCCGCAGGTGGCCGTCACGATCGTGTACCAGAACATCGACTTCGACACCGGCAGCGAGCTGACGTCGACCAACCTGAAGGAAATCATGGAGGCGGTGGTCACACAGTGAGGCCGACATCGGGTATCACGCTGGGCGGCAGGTATCAGCTCACCGAACGCATCGCCATCGGCGGCATGGGCGAGGTCTGGAAGGCCAAGGACAAGATCCTGGGCCGGCTGACGGCGGTGAAGATCCTCAAGGAGGAGTACACCGGTGACGCGAACTTCCTGCGCCGCTTCCGGGCCGAGGCCCAGCACACGGCGTTGCTGAACCATCCCGGCGTCGCGAACGTCTTCGACTACGGCGAGGAGGACGGCTCCGGCTACCTCGTCATGGAGTTGGTCCCCGGACCGCCACTCTCGGCGATCCTGGACAAGGAGAAGGTCCTCTCCCCGGACCGGACCCTGAACATCATCGCGCAGACCGCCCGTGCCCTGTCCGCCGCCCACGCCCAGGGCCTGGTGCACCGCGACGTGAAGCCCGGGAACCTGCTGATCACGCCGCACGGACGCGTCAAGGTCACCGACTTCGGCATCGCCCGGCTCGCCGACCAGGTGCCGTTGACCGCCACCGGCCAGGTCATGGGCACCGCCCAGTACCTGGCCCCGGAACAGGCCACGGGACAGCAGGCCACCGGTTCCTCGGACATCTACTCCCTCGGTGTCATCGGCTATGAGAGCCTCGTGGGACACCGTCCCTTCTCCGGTGAGTCCCAGATCGCGATCGCGCTGGCCCAGGTCAACGACCCACCACCGCCCCTGCCGGACACCATCCCCGAGCCGGTGCGGGCCCTGATCATGTCCATGCTGGCCAAGGAGGCCGACGAGCGTCCGGCCAACGCCACCGCCCTGGCCGAGGCTGCAGAGTCCCTGCGCCAGCAGGACACGGCGTCCGCCGCCGCCGCCGTGCCCGGAATGATTCCGTTCCTGACCGGAGGTGCCGCCGCCGCGGCCGTTGCCGCCCAGGGCGCCCAGACCCAAGCGCTCACACAGGCCGTCGACTACTCGGGCATGTCAGACACCCATGCCACCGAGGTCATCAGCGGTGCCTCCGGTTCGGAGGGCACGGGCACCTCCGCACTGCCCGTGGCCGAGGCCGCCAGCGCAGGTGCCGGCGCTGGCGCAGCCAGTGCCATCTCCGCCACGGAGAACCCCGATGCCTACCGCGCCGGAGACTCCCTGGACCCGGACGCCGAGGGCTACAACGACCAGCTCGACCGCACCGCCGGACGGAAGAAGCGCAGCCCGTGGACCTGGCCGATGATCGGGCTGCTTGCGCTCATCGTCTTCGTCATCCTCGGCATCTGGCTCGGGCCCCAGTTGACCGGCGGCGGTGGCGAGGAGTCTTCCTCGGCGCCAGTGACCTCCGCCAGCTCCTCGGCCAGCGAGTCGGAGTCGGGCTCCGCCTCGCCCTCGCCCTCACCGAGCACGTCCGAACCGACCACCGAGTCGCCGACTCCCACCGAGACCGGGGCCGAGACCGTGTCGATCCAGGCCGCGACGTATCAAGGCCGGGACTTCGAGACTGTCGCAAGTGAGCTGCGCGCCCTGGGCATGGAGGTAGAGGGCGCCGAGATCCGTAACGATGCCCCCGCCGGTACGGTCATCAATCTCTCGCCGAGCAACACGGACGTCGAGGTCGGCTCGCTGATCATCGTCACCTACTCCGCCGGCCCGCAGCCTGACCCGACCACGCCGGCCCCATCCACCCCCACGGACACGGGCACGGAGACCCCGCCACCCTTGGACCCGGGTCCCACCGAGACCTCGGCGGCTCCGACCGTAACGCCCACGGCGACTACGGCCCCCCAGAGCGCCGAGAGTCCCATCGACCCCACGGGCACGGACGAGAGCCCGGCCGCCTAGACCGCCCGGGGACCCCGGCCAGCCAGCAACTTCAGCGAGAACAGGACGAACGACAGTGCCACATCAACGCATCCTCAACGGCCGTTACGAGGTCGGTGACCTCATCGGCCGGGGTGGCATGGCCGATGTGTTCCAGGGTCGGGACCAGAAACTCGGCCGCAAGATCGCCATCAAGCTGATGCGCCCGGACCTGGCCCGCGATCCGCAGTTCCAGTCCCGGTTCCGCCGGGAGGCTCAGTCCTCCGCCGCGCTGAACCACCCGAACATCGTCTCGGTGTTCGACACGGGCGAGGAACGGTTCGAGGACGGCGCCTACCAGGGTGTCGCCTGCCCCTTCATGGTCATGGAGTTCGTGGACGGCCGCACGCTACGCGACCTGCTGCGCCATGACGAGATCACCGTGGACCAGGCCATCGAGTGGACCTCCGGGGTACTGGCTGCCCTGAACTACAGCCACGAGGAAGGCATCGTCCACCGGGACATCAAGCCGGCCAACATCATGGTCACCAAGTCCGGGGCCGTGAAGGTCATGGACTTCGGCATCGCCCGCGCCCTGTCCGATTCGGCCGCCACGATGACCCAGACCCAGGCCGTGGTGGGAACCGCCCAGTACCTGTCACCGGAGCAGGCCCGGGGCGAGTCCGTGGATTCACGGTCCGACCTGTACTCGGCCGGCTGCCTGCTGTTCGAGCTGTTGACCGGGCGCCCGCCGTTCGTGGGGGATTCCCCCGTGGCCGTGGCCTACCAGCATGTCCGGGAGGAACCTCCGGTTCCCTCCACGCTCAACCCGACCGTCTCGCCCGCCCTGGACGCAGTGGTCTCCCGCGCGCTCTCGAAGGACCGAGAGGATCGGTTTCAGTCCGGCCTGGAATTCCGTGCCAGCTTGTACCGGGCAGCTGAGCAGCCCGATGCCAGCTCTGCGCAGCACTCGTCCCGCCCGACTGCCGCTGGGGACCGATCCGGCGGCATTGCCGGTGCCGCCGCTGGAGCTGCCGCCGGTGCCGCCGCCGGGATGTATCCGGACGGCGCCACGGAGGCCATGACGGCCGTCTCTCCCCGGCCGGAGGGAGAGACCAGGGCGATGGCCGCCGTCGGGAATGAGTCCGGTGGCGAGCCCAGGACCGAGAGGTACACGGGCCTCTCGGGTGACCGGTACTCCGGTCAGCCGGCCGGAGGACTCTCGGCCCCGACCGCGGCCACGCCTCCCGCTCCCCCGGAAGACGCGGGCCACCCGCTGGACCTCGGCGAGGAGCCACGCCCGGGTACCCCGAAGAAGAAGCGCAAGGCGCACCGCGTCTGGGTGCCCATCCTCGTGGTCATCCTGGCCCTGGCCGCCGTGGCCGGTGGGTGGTTCCTGATGGAGGAACTGAACCGGCGCAATGTGGAGGCCAATCAGGTGACGGTCCCGTCCGTGGCCGAGATGACCCAGATCGAGGCCCAGAACGCGCTGACCTCCGCGGAACTGCGGCCCATCCTGGAAGAGGTGCATGATGACGAGATCCAGCGGGATCTGGCCGTCGGCACTGAACCCGACAGCGGAACCACCGTCCAGAAGAACCAGGAGATCACCCTCTTCATCTCCAAGGGCCCCGAACAGGTGGAGATCTCCGCGGACCTGGCTGGGCAGTCAGAGGCCACGGCGCGGGACACCCTTGAGGGTGTGGGTCTGTCCATCTCCTCGGTCCGCTATGTCCCCTCGGCGGACGTCCCGCGGGACCGACTGGTCGGCACCTCCCCGGAACTCGGAGCCACCGTGAAGTCGGGCTCTTCCGTGGAGCTGCAGATGTCCTCCGGCGACGTCGGGGTGCCCAACCTCGTCGGCCTGACCCAGGAGGAGGCTCGAGCGGCCCTCCAGGAGTTGGGCCTGCAGATGACCGTCTCCGAGGTGGAACGCGAAGCGCCGGTGGAACCGGGCACTGTGGTCGGCCAGGAACAGCCCGAGGGAACCGAGGTGCCCCAGGACTCGTCCGTCACGGTCGAGGTGGCGAAGGCCCCCGAGGAGTCGTCTGCCTCGCCGTCTCCGTCAAGTGAGTCGCCCAGCGGGTCCCCGAGTCCGAGCGACTCCGCAACCGGCTCACCCAGCGAGTCGCCCAGCCCGTCGGAATCGTCTGCCGGGGCCTCCGGGTCTCGGCCCACCGGACCGGGCAACAATCGAGGCCACGGGCATAGCGGCTGAGCGGCTGAGCGACAGGCTCGCCGGATGCAACAGCGGCGGGAATGTCAGTCCATCACCGGTGAGAGCGTATCGGCCCGGGCGGCGGCACCTGCCATGCCAAGGTACTCGAGCCAGTTGCCCAGCATCCGGTAGCCGCCCTCGGTCAGCACAGACTCCGGGTGGAACTGCACGCCCCACAGCGGAGCGCTGCGGTGGGCCACACCCATGACGATCCCGCCGTCCGTCTCCGCGGTGATCTCCAGTTCCTCCGGGACGGTGGCGCGCACGGCCGCCAGGGAATGGTAGCGGGTAGCGGTGAACGGGTCAGGGACGCCGGCGAACATCGGGTGTCCCCCGTGGAGGACCCGGGAGGTCTTGCCATGCATGAGTTCCTCGGCGTGCGTCACGGTGGCCCCGTGGGCCTCGGAGATCGCCTGATGGCCCAGGCAGACCCCGTAGAGGGGCTTGCCCTGCGCGGCGGCCCACCGGACCATGTCCGTACTGATCCCGGCGTCAGCGGGGGTCCCGGGGCCGGGGGACAACAGGATCCCGTCCCGTTCTGCCGCGAGCTCGGTGGCCTCATCAAGGCTCACGGCATCATTGCGGACCACGAGGGTGTCTGCCCCCAGTTCCCGCAGATACCCCACCAGTGTGTAGACGAAGCTGTCATAGTTGTCGACCACGAGGATCCGGGCGGAGGATCCGACCCCGGAGACGGCGGCGTGGTCCGAGTCGGTGGATGCGGTCGGGGAGGTCATGAGCAGAGGTCCCATCGTGTGTCGGGCGGGCAGGGCAGCGGAGGCGGGTCGGGAGGTTCTCGGCGCAACGGGGCGAGCCCCCGGGTGGACCCACGGGTGGACCCAGGTCCTCCACCAGTTCGCCGCTAGACTGGGCCGAGTACTTCATCTGAAGCAGACTACGCCGTGACCGCTTCCGGTGCGGCGACGTGACCGAACCATCGTGGACAGGAATCGAAGTGCCCGAGTCGAAGTCCCGCAAGACCGGCCAGATCGGCCAGAAGAGCAAGACTGCTGCGCAGGCCGAGCGAGGCCAGCGCCGGGCCGATCGCCGCGCGGAGAAGCCCGAGCCGGGCCCGCTGCCCACCTGGTACAAGGCCATCATGTTCGGTCTGATGATCGTCGGCCTGCTGTGGATCGTCGTCTACTACCTGACCATGGGCGTGGCACCCATTCCACAGGCCGGTGGCTGGAACATCGGCATCGGCTTCGGCATCGCCTGCGTGGGCTTCCTCATGACCACGCGTTGGCGCTAGACGCTTCCCATCCGTACGATCACACGTCGGCGCTAGACGTTCCTGTCCGCGCGATAGAGGTCCCTCAGTAGACACATCTCGGCCCCGTGGTGGATGGCCTCGCGGTTGATGTGTAGGACCAGCTCCAGCATGGAGTGCTCCTTCCACGGCCCTTCGGCCTCTCCCGCGGCTGCGCTGAGTGCATCCGCATCGAGCGTGTCCACCGCCTCACACCAGGCCGCCACAGCGGCGTCGAGCCTCTCATAGGCCTCCCGTGCCGTACCCGGGTAGTCATAGGTGAAGTAGTCCATCTCCGGACCGCCGAAGTGCCCCGCCATCCGTGTCCCGAACACGCCCACGAGCACGTGGGCCATCCTCCACGCGATCGTCGTCACCGGTGCGGGTTCCGGCTCGGGAAAGGCGAAGTCGATCACCCAGTCGCCACTACCGGCCTGCACGGCGCCCGGATAGTCCGGTGGAGCGGCGCCCCGTGGACGCAGACCCCACGCCCCGCGTGCCGGTTCCCAGTGGTACTCCTCGTCGCTCATCCCCGCCAGACGGGCGGACAGATGGTGGTCCCAATGCCAGCGCAATTGCTGTGCCAGCTGTTCGAGCGGCAGGCCGACAGGCCTGTGGTTATCTTTTGACGGGCCTGTGGATTCAGCGGCTTCCTCGGTCATGATCCGATGTTCCCGCCTCCTTCGCAATTGTGGAAGACCTGCCGGAGAGGATCAACAAAACGCCCGAGTTTTCCACAGTTGCCAGATTCTCTGCAATTGCGTCTCTGACATGGTGGTTTACTATCCACAGAGCTATCCACAGTGTGAACAACATGCCTGTGATTCATCCACACTGTGGATAACGCCTGTGGATAACTTGGGCGTCGAATCACAACCATGTCATTCCATCCACATCAGTGGATAACTCTGTGGATAAACAAGAGACCCGTGGCGGATCGATCCTCACGGATCGAACCTCCACGGGTCCGTGCTGCCGCACCGCCTCAGCGTGACTCGGAGGGCGTCAACCGGTGCGAGTCAGAGGCCCGGCGTCAGCGACCAGGCATGGCCTGCTCACGTGTCCAGCCAGTACTCGACCAGCGTGGCGTCCGTGAGCCGCAGGATGCCCACGACCGTCAGGGCCGCCAGCACCACGAGGATCCCCGCCAGGAGGAGCCACTGGACGGTGACCGCCCGCTGGTCCAATCGCGCCGGAAACCCTGGCCCGCGATGACCACGGGGCAGATAGGCCACCACCGCGGCGCAGGCGGCCCCGGTGACCAGGCCGCCGACGTGGCCCTGCCAGGAGATGTTGGCCCCCGGGAGGAAGGAGATCACCAGGTTCACACCGATCAGGGCGGCGATCCCGGTGACGTTCCCCCCGGTCCTGCGCATCACGATGAACAGGGCCGCGAAGAGTCCGTACACGGCGCCGGAGGCGCCCACCACCGGGACGTAGGGGTTGGAGAGCAACAGCACCGCCACGGAGCCGCCGAAGGCGGACAGGAGGTAGAGCGCGAGGAACCGAGGCCATCCGAGAACGGGTTCCAGCATCCGTCCCATGAGCCACAGGGTGTACAGGTTGAGCACGATGTGCAGCGGGTTGCCCAGCGAGTGCAGGAAGGCCGAGGTCAGCATGCGCCACGGCTCCATGGCCTGTGAAGAGGTGTGCAATCCGGCGTAGAAGAACTGCTCGGTGATCCCGATGCGCTGGCCCGAGGTGACCCACTGCAGGGCGTACATGGCCACACAGAGCCCGATCATGGTCCAGGTGACCCACGGTTGCCCGGACCGGCGGCGCACGACTGTCTGCCCGGGACGGCCCCTGCCCGTGCCCGTCGGAAGGATCAGCCGGCCCTCGCCGTAGGGTGGCCTCGCCCCCTCGGCCGGTCCGGAGAGCGGAACCCCCCACGGATCGGTGGACGGCTGTCCGGGGCCGGCACTGCCTATTCCGTCCGGGCCCCGGCCAGCGGCACAGTCAACACAGTGGATGCCGACGGCGGCCGGACGCTGGCATTCCGGGCACGCGGGACGTCCGCAGCGTTGGCAGTGGATGAACGAAGGGCGGTCCGGGTGGCGGGGGCAGACCGGCAGTTGCCGGCCCGCCCCTCCGTCCGGACCGCCCGCGGTCTGGTGGGACAAGGAGACTCAGGCTTCCTTGATCTCGATGGACTCGATCGAGACGCCCTCGAGCGGCTTGTCACGACCATCGGTGGCCACGGCGTTCAGGGTGTCGACGACCTTCTGGGAGGCCTCGTCCCTCACCTCACCGAAGATGGTGTGCTTGCCCTGCAACCAGGTGGTCGGCACGGTGGTGATGAAGAACTGGGAGCCGTTGGTCCCGCGTCCGTTCTGGATGCCTGCGTTGGCCATGGCCAACTTGTAGGGGGCGTTGAAGTCCAGGTCCGGGCTGATCTCGTCGTCGAACTGGTAGCCGGGGCCGCCGAAACCCTGGCCGAGCGGGTCTCCGCCCTGGATCATGAAGTCCTTGATGATGCGGTGGAAGACGGTCCCGTTGTACAGCGGGGTGCCGTTGTGGGTCTCCCCGGTCTGCGGGTGGGTCCACTCCCGCTCGCCGGTGGACAGCCCGACGAAGTTCTGGACGGTCTTCGGGGCGTGGTTGCCGTAGAGCTCGACGAGGATGTCGCCGGCGGTGGTCTTGATGGTGGCGGTGTGCGTTGCAATGGCAGTCATGGTCGCCATTGTTCCATCACCGCGCCGGTCAGAGCCCGCCGCGGCTCAACGGTGGTGACAACTTCGCCCACAGCCGAATCCCCGCGCTCCGGGCTCACCGTGCCGTGGCGGCCCGGACCCCGTAGGCTATCTCCAGGACCGGCGGACCGGTGGGTTGCCGGCACACCACAGTGCACAACCGCACGTCATGGAGGTTCAGATGAGCAAGAAGACGACTGTCCCGAGCATCGAAGACCGGATCAACTCCGGCGTGGACCATGCGGCACATTGGGCTGCCCCGAAGGTGGAGGCCGCATTGGCCTGGGCCGAACGGGGCCTCGGTGAGGGCAAGGTCCAGGGCAAGGCCGCCGGGGAGAGGACCTCCCAGCAGGTGTCCGAGGCCGTGGAGAAGCTCAGCCCGCAGGTCAGGGCCGGCCTGGCTCAGGCGAGCTCGGTGCTGTCTGGGGCCGTTGACAGGGTCTCCCCGCAGGTCCAGGCCCAGCTCGACCGGCTGGCCCCGGCCTTCGAGGGGGCTCGAAGCAAGGTGGAGGGCGAGTACGTCCCCGCCGCGTCGGCACGCCTCGCCACGGTGGCCGGCCAGGCCTCGAAGGCGGCTCACGGCGTCAAGGTCTCCCCAGCTGTCGAGAAGGCCCTGGTGAACATCACCGGTGACAAGAAGACCGTGAAGAAATTGAAGAAGGCCGCCGAGGAGTACGCCACGGCGGCGGAGAAGCAGCTGAAGAAGCAGGCCAAGAAGCAGCACAAGGGCGGCAAGGGCTGGCTCGTGACCGGCATCGTGGTGGCCGCTGGCGTCGCGGCGATCGCCGTCTGGCAGTTGACCAAGCCGGTCGAGGATCCGTGGAAGACCCCGGCCCCCTCACCGCTGCCGAAGCAGGACGCCCCGTCCGCCCCGGCATCGGCCGGTGCCGATCCGGACCTGGCCACCAAGGCTCCCTCCGTTCCGGGGCCGACTCCCGCCACCAGCTCCGCTGCAGCCACCCCGGCTCCCAGCGTCGCCGCGGGCACCGCCACCGTGGACTCCGTGGATGCCCCCGAGGAGAAGGTCGAGGGGATTCCCGCCCCGAAGTCCGCAGAGTGATGCTGACCCGGCGCCCGGCTGCCGGTTGAAACAGAAGGGCCCGGGACACCACTGGTGTCCCGGGCCCTTCTCTCGGTGGAGGCAAGGGGACTCGAACCCCTAACCCCCTGCTTGCAAAGCAGGTGCGCTACCAATTGCGCCATGCCCCCGAGGGGTGTTCAGTTATGTGCGTCCGGTTGATTCTCACGCGGATCTCCGGGGCTGTCCAGTGAATCTGTGGCGGAACTCCAGACCTGCTTGCCACGTTCGTTCTCCCGCCAGAAGCGGATTCCGAGCACTGCGGCCACGCCAGCTGCCAGGGCAGCCAGTCGAACTACCGGCTTCATGGTGCCGCCTTCCCCGGCCTACGGCCGGATGGGGGACTGCGTGGGTGGGCGTACCAAGACTTGAACTTGGGACCTCTTCGTTATCAGCGAAGCGCTCTAACCGCCTGAGCTATACGCCCTCACGTTTCGAAAGACCGAACCAAATCGTGTCTCCGGAACGAGAGTCAACATTACCCCAGCAGGGCTGACCGTCAAAATCGATGAATGATCCGGTCGAGCCTCTCGCTGTGCGGGCAGAGATCAGAGGTGCTTAACCCTCATCTCTGCCCGCGCAGCGAACGCTGTGGTGTTCAGTCATCGGTCAGGGTGACCCCGATCCCGCCGACGAGGGTCGCGGAGATGTTGTACAGGACGGCGGCGAGCATGCTCAAGGCCGTCAGCAGCACCACATTGACCACCGCGATGATCGTCGCGAAGGAGGCGACCTGGCCCAGCGAGATCAGCTGCTGCACCGTGAACGATCCTCCCTCTGAGCCCAGGACCTGGGCCAACAGGTCGTTGACCTGGTCGAAGATGCCGGTCAGGTCCATGACGGTCCACAGCACCACGGCTCCGACAACGGTGACGATGCCCAAAGCCACCGACAGCAGGAAGGCCATCTTCAGCACTGACCACGGATCGACCTTGGAGACGAGCAGCCGGGCTTTGCGGACCTTGGCCTTGGGCGCCGGACGCACCAAGCCCTGGGCGGCGGGTCGCTGCGCGGGGCGCTTCTGTCCGGATCCCGAGGACCCTGCGGGACGGGCATTCTGCGGACGCTGGCCGGGCTGACGGGAACCTTGCGCCGAGGGTCGCTGCTGCGTCCCGCGAGGTGCGGCTCCCCTGTCCGACGAACCGCCGGCCGGGCGTTGGCCTGCAGGCCGGGGCGTTCCGGATGTGCTCACTACTGTCCTCCGTCAATCTCCGCGTCCGGGTCAGGATCGACCGCTGCGGATTCGGTGGCTGTCACGGTCGTGTCGGTCCCCTCCGCACTGGCGGGGGCGGCCGTCTCAGAGTCCAAGGGTACTTCACCCTCGGTAACATCCCCTGCGACCTCGCCCTCGGGATCCTCGTCCGTCACACCGTTGAGCTGCTTCTCGTTGTTGAGTGTGACGGCGATGATCCGATCGTTCTTGTCCGGCTTGGCGAAGATGACGCCCATGGTGTTGCGGCCCTTGGCCGGAACACCGGTGACGGCGGAGCGGACCACCTTGCCGGAGTTCATCACCACGAGCACCTCGTCCTGTTCCTCCACCACGAGGCCGCCGGTCAACTCTCCGCGATCCTCGACGATGTTGCCGACCTTGATGCCCAGTCCACCGCGATTCTGCACGCGGTACTCGTCCACCGTGGAACGCTTGGCGTAGCCGCCGTCCGTGACGATGAACACGAAGGCGTCCTCGCGGACCACGTCTGCGGTGAGGAGCTCGTCCCCCTGACGGAACTTCATGCCGGTGACGCCGGAGGTGGCGCGGCCCATGGGACGCAGTGCCTCGTTGGTGGCGTTGAAGCGCAGCGACTGGCCGTTCTTGGAGATCAGGATCAGGTCATCCTCCTCCGAGACCAGCTTGGCCGAGACGACCTCGTCGTCATCGCGCAGCTTGATGGCGATGACGCCGGCAGTGCGGTTGGTGTCGTAGTCCGCCAACAGGGTCTTCTTGACCAGGCCCTGCCGGGTGGCGAGCACCAGGTAGGGCGCCCGTCCGTAGTCGGCGAGCGGCAGTGCCTGGGCAATCCGCTCCTCGGGCTGGAAGGCCATCAGGTTGGCCACGTGCTGGCCCTTGGCATCCCGCCCCGCTTCCTGCAGCTCGTAGGTCTTGATGCGGTAGACCCGGCCCAGATTGGTGAAGAACAGGATCCAATGGTGCGTGGACGTGGTGAAGAAGTGCTCCACCACATCGTCGTTGCGCAGGGAGGCACCACGCACGCCCTTGCCGCCACGGTTCTGCGCCCGGTAGTTGTCGATCCGCGTGCGCTTGATGTAGCCGCCGCGGGTGATGGTGACCACCATCTCCTCTTCGGGGATCAGATCCTCGATCGACATGTCGCCGTCATAGCCGTACATGATCTCCGTGCGGCGGTCGTCACCGTACTTCGCCACGATTTCCGCCAACTCGGTGGAGACCACCTCGCGCTGGCGCTCCGGGGAGGCCAGGATCGCGTTGTACTCGGCGATCTTCGCCTGCAACTCGTCGTACTCGTCCTGGATCCCCTGGCGTTCCAGTGCGGCCAGCTGCCGCAGCTGCATGTTGAGGATGGCCTTGGCCTGGACATCGTCGATGTCCAGGAGCGAGATCAGGGCGTCCCGGGCCGCATCCGCGTTGGCGGAGGCCCGGATGGTGGCGATGACCTCGTCCAGCATGTCCAGGGCCTTGAGCAGCCCCAGCAGGATGTGGGCACGTTCCTCGGCCTTGCGCTTGCGGAACTCCGTGCGCCGGACGATCACCTCGATCTGGTGCATCACCCAGTGGTGCACGAATCCGTCCAGGGACAGGGTCCGTGGGACACCGTCCACGAGGGCCAGCATGTTGGCGGAGAAGTTCTCCTGCAGCTGGGTGTGCTTGTAGAGGTTGTTGAGCACCACCTTGGCCACGGCATCCCGCTTGAGGACGATCACCAGGCGCTGACCCGTGCGGCCGGAGGTCTCGTCGCGCATGTCCGCGATCCCCGAGAGCTTGCCGTCGCGGACCATCTCGGCGATCTTGGCGGCCAGGTTGTCCGGGTTGGCCATGTACGGCAGCTCGGTGACCACCAGGCAGGTCCGGCCCTGGATCTCCTCGACGTTGACCACGGCCCGCATGGCGATGGAGCCGCGGCCGGTGCGGTACGCGTCCTCGATGCCCTTGCGGCCGAGGATCTGCGCGCCGGAGGGGAAGTCCGGCCCCTTGATACGCTGCATCAGGGCGGCCAGGAGCTCCTCGCGGGAGGCCTCGGGGTTCTCCAGGTACCACTGCACGCCGTCCACGACCTCGCGGAGGTTGTGCGGCGGGATATTGGTGGCCATGCCCACGGCGATGCCGGAGGAGCCGTTGACCAGCAGGTTCGGGAACCGGGCCGGCATGACGGTCGGCTCCTGCTGCTTGCCGTCGTAGTTGTCCTGGAAGTCGACCGTGTCTTCCTGGATGTCCCGGACCATCTCCATGGCCAGCGGCGCCATCTTGGTCTCGGTGTAACGCTGGGCGGCGGCGCCGTCGTTGCCGGGGGATCCGAAGTTGCCCTGGCCGAGGGCCAGCGGGTAGCGCATGACCCAGTCCTGGATGAGACGGACCAGGGCGTCGTAGATCGCCGAGTCGCCGTGCGGGTGATAATTGCCCATCACCTCGCCGACCACGCGGGCGGACTTGTTGAACGAGCGATCCGGACGGTAGCCGCCGTCGAACATGCCGTACAGCACCCGGCGGTGCACGGGCTTCAGCCCGTCCCGCACGTCCGGCAGTGCGCGGCCCACGATGACCGCCATGGCGTAGTCCAGGTAGGACCGCTTCATCTCGGTCTGCAGGTCGACCTGCTCGACCTTGTCGTGCTCGGTCAGTGCCGGGGCGATGATCGGGGCCTCTCCCTCGCCAGCCGGCAGGCCGGCGTCGGGGTTCCCGGTGTTGTCCGGGTTCACGTTCTCGTTCTCAGGGTTCTGCTCGTCAGTCACGCGCGGTGTCCTCGGGTCTCGAAGTGTGGGGGGCCGGCACCACGGCCCGGGCGCCGATCACTCGGTGCTGCCGGGCCGTGGCCGTTTCCGGCCGGGGTGGGTAGCGAAGGGGATCAGAAGCCTCAGAAGGCTCAGATGTCCAAGAAGCGGACGTCCTTGGCGTTCTGCTGGATGAAGGAACGGCGTGATTCGACGTCCTCTCCCATCAGCATGGAGAAGATCTCGTCCGCCGCGGCCGCGTCGTCCATGGTGACCTGCAGCAGGGTGCGGTGCTCCGGGTCCATGGTGGTGTCCCACAGCTCCTTGAAGTCCATCTCACCCAGGCCCTTGTAGCGCTGGATGCCGTTGTCCTTCGGGTAGCGCCAGCCCCTGGCGAGACCCGCGGCCACCGCTTGGTCCCGCTCCTCGTCGGAGAAGACGTAGTCGTGCGGCGCGTTGGACCACTTGACCCGGTACAGCGGGGGTTGCGCCAGGAACACGAATCCGTGCTCGATCAGCGGCCGCATGTAGCGGAACAGCACCGTCAGCAGCAGCGTGGTGATGTGCTGGCCGTCCACATCGGCATCCGCCATCAGCACGATCTTGTGGTACCGCAGCTTCGTGATGTCGAATTCCTCACCGATACCGGTACCGAAGGCGGTGATCATCGACTGGATCTCGGCATTGGACAGCGCACGGTCCAGGCGGGCCCGCTCCACGTTCAGGATCTTGCCACGGAGTGGGAGGATGGCCTGGGTGCCGGGGTTGCGGCCCTGTTTGGCCGAGCCGCCGGCGGAGTCACCCTCCACGATGTAGACCTCGCACTCGACGGGGTTCTTCGAGGAGCAGTCGGCGAGCTTGCCGGGCATGCCGAAGGACTCCAGCGGGGACTTGCGGCGGGCATTGTCCCTGGCCTTGCGGGCGGCCATCCGCGCCTGGGAGGCCAGCTGGGCCTTGCGGATGATGTCCTTGGCCGGGCCGGGGTTGCGCTCCAGCCAGTCACCGAGCTGGTCGGAGACGATCTTCTGGATGAAGCCCTTGGCCTCGGAGTTGCCGAGCTTGGTCTTGGTCTGGCCCTCGAACTGCGGTTCGGAGAGCTTGATGGACAGCACGGCGGTCAGTCCCTCGCGGACGTCATCACCCGAGAGGTTCTCGTCCTTGGCCCTCAGGATCTCCTTCTCCCGCGCATAGCGGTTGACCAGGGAGGTCAGGGCCGCACGGAACCCCTCTTCGTGGCTGCCGCCCTCGTGCGTGTTGATGGTGTTGGCGTAGGTGTGCACGGACTCGGAGTAGGCCGTGGTCCACTGCATGGCCACCTCGGCGGCCATCTTGCGTTCGGTGTCCTCTGTCTCGAAGGCGATGACGTCCTCGTGGACCATCTCGACCTTCTTGTTCGAGTTCAGGTGCTGGACGTAGTCCAGCAGCCCGTTGTCGTACTTGTAGTCGACCATCCGCTTCTTCGCGCTGGCCAGGTCCTCGCCGATGGTGTCCGGCTGGGCTTCGTTCTCGGTCTGGCGGTCCGCTTCGGTGCCCGGGACGCCGTCGCCGTCGGTGTCCCCGGCGATCTCGTCCTGCTGAATCTCGTTCGTCTCGATCAACCGCTCATCCGTGAGGGTGATGCGCAGACCCTTGTTGAGGAACGCCATCTGCTGGAAACGCGCGCGCAGGGTCTCGAAGTCGAAATCGACCGTGTCGAAGATCTCGGGATCCGGGTAGAACGTCTGGGTGGTGCCCGTCTCGTCCGTCTCCCCGGCCTTGACGAGTTCGCCTTGCGGCACACCGCCATCGGCGAAGCTCATCTTCCAGAGGTTTCCCTGGCGGCGGATCTCGGTGTCCACGCGGGTGGACAGCGCGTTCACCACGGAGATGCCCACTCCGTGCAGACCACCGGAGACCGCGTAGCCGCCGCCGCCGAACTTGCCACCGGCGTGCAGGATCGTCATGACGACCTCCACAGTGGGCCTGCCCTCGGTGGGGTGCATGTCCACCGGGATGCCGCGGCCGTTATCCTCCACGCGCACGCCGCCGTCCGCCTGGAGGGTCACGTGGATGGTGTCGCAGTACCCGGCCAACGCCTCGTCCACCGAGTTGTCCACGACCTCGGACACCAAGTGGTGCAGACCTCGCGGGCCCGTGGAACCGATGTACATGCCGGGGCGTTTGCGGACGGCCTCCAACCCCTCGAGGACCGTGATGTCACCGGCGCCGTATTCGTGCTCCACCTTGCGGGTCGCCTCGGTGATCTGCGTCGACGGGGTGGATGCCTCCGGGACCGCCGCGTCGATCTCCGCCGGGGCGGCGGTCTCGACGGTGGGATCCTGCGGGGCGCCGCTCTGATCTGTGCCGTTGTTCTCTTCGGCCACGGGCGTCTACGGCTCCTCTGTTGGGGTACTGGGTTTCACATCGCATGTACCAAGGGGTTCTGGCGCTGGGGCGCACGGAAGATG
The DNA here is from genome assembly GCF_042433045.1 of Citricoccus parietis. NCBI lineage: Bacteria > Bacillati > Actinomycetota > Actinomycetes > Micrococcales > Micrococcaceae > Citricoccus > Citricoccus parietis. Next base: position 103,378 of record NZ_JBHLWH010000028.1, read on the forward strand.
TCCCTTTCGGCACGATTCCGTCTCATTCTACCCCCGACACGCCGATTCGTGCGTCTTCAGAGGGGTGTTCCGGGGATAAAACATGGCCTCTACGGAACAGAATCGGCGATTCCGACCACTCGGGGTACCCCCTCCCGGTCCCGATCCGCCCAACGGGGTTCCAGTTCGCCAAATCGCCGTTGGCGGGTTCTCCAGCGCATGCCGCGACCTCTGGAACCTGCGCCAGCACCAGATCCGATCAACCGTAGGTGTCCCGGGGGCCGCGCCCCTTGACCACCCGTGGGCCTTTGCGCCACGAGGGAGCAGCTGGGCCCGCCACCCGCAGGCTCGTCACGATCCCGGGACCCAGTTCCACCTCGAACCGCTGGAGCAGGGCCGGTGTCAGCAGCTTGAGCTGGGTGGCCCATGCGGTGGAATCGCAGCGGACGGTCACCACGGCGTTCTCGAAGCTCTCGGGCCGGCAGTGCAGCCCGATGTCTGCGCCGACCAGTTCGTCCCATCGGGACAGGACGGATCCCACGGCCACGGGCGAGGACCAACCGCGTTCGGTGACCAGCCGGCCGAAGACATCGCCCACCATCCTCGGGTCCCGGGCATCCGGACCCCGACGCCGGCCCGGTGCCGGCCCGCTCCCGGCCCCCGATGCCTCGGTGGCCCCGCGGCCTTTGGCTGCCGGGCGCCGACGTCGGACCTCACCCCGGGACTCCGCGGCCTGGCGCACTCGGTTGAGGGCCACGATCGCCGCATCAGGATCATCCTCGATCCCGTCCGGGGAGGTTTCCCGCTCCGGTGGGGGCACCGGCTCGTCAGGGCCGCTCACGGGGCGTCCTCCGGCTCGGGTGCGGCGGCCGATCCGGAGGATTCAGCCTGGTGGACCACGCTCCCGTCGTCCCCCAGAGTGACGTTGATCCTCGGCCCGGACAGCTCGTCCGGGATGTCTGCGGCGACGGCGGCCGTGACCAGCAGCTGCTCCGCGTCGGAGGCCAACTCAGCGAGCCGGCTGCGGCGGGCGGCATCGAGTTCGGCGAAGACATCGTCGAGGATGAGCACGGGCCGGGCATGAGGATCCGGATCGTCGGCCACCAGGATGCGGTAGCTGGCCAGCTTGAGCGACAATGCCATGGACCAGGTCTCGCCATGGGAGGCGAACCCCTTCACCGGGGCCGGGCCGAGGGTCAGGGCCAGATCGTCCCGGTGCGGGCCGGCCAGGGTGACGCCGCGGTCCCGTTCCTGCCGGTGACGGGACTCGAGTTCTGCGAGCAGTGCCTCGTGGAGCTCCTGTTCGTCCGGGATCTTCTGATGTTGGCCGCCCGCCAGCGGGACAGTGGATTCATAGCTGAACCCTGCGGTCTTCACACTGGCGGCCAGGGCGGTGTAGGACTCGGTGAGGGGGTGGGCGAGCATCTGCAGCACATGGAGCCGGCCGTTGAGGACCCGGGCACCGGCACGGGCGAGATGTTCGTCCCACACCCCGAGGGTGTGCGTGTGTTCCTCAGTCCATCGTCCGGAGTGCTTGGCGTTCTTCAGCAGCGCGTTGCGTTGCTTCAGCACCCGGTCGTAATCGCTGCGGGCATCCCCGAGGGCCGGGCGCAGCTGAACCACGAGGTCATCCAGGAACCGACGCCGAACGGACGGGTCGCCGTTGATCAGGGCCAGATCCTCCGGAGCGAACAGCACCGACCGGAGCAGTCCGAGGCCCTCGCGAGCCCGTTGTGGGGCGCCCCGGTTGACGGCGGCCCGGTTGGATTTCCCGGGATTGATCTCCAGTTCGAGGGAGATGGCCCGGTCTCCTCGGTGGATGCGCCCGCGGATGATCGCCTGCGAGGCACCGAAGTGCACCAAGGGGGAGTCGGTGGACACGCGGTGGGAGACCTGCGTGGCCAGGTAACCCACCGCCTCGACGATATTCGTCTTTCCGACCCCGTTGGATCCGACCAGCACATTGGGACCTGGCACCAGGGAGACATCGGCCTGGTGGTAGGAGCGGTACTGAGTGAGGGAGAGGTGGGAGAGAAACACGTTTCGCTGTCGGTGACCTGACTGGGCTGGCAGTCGGGTCAGTTGGCCAGGCGAACCGGCATGACCAGGTACCGGTAGTCGTCCTGTTCGGGTGAGTCCTGTTCCTGCTGGGCGGTCATCAGGGCCGGCTTCGGGGCCGTGGTGAAGGAGAAGCGCACGTACGGGGCGTTGATGACGTTGAGTCCCTCGCCCAGGTAGGACGGGTTGAACGCCACGGTGATCTCGTCGCCGTCGAGGACCGAGTCCAGGGATTCGTTCGCCGAGGCGTCGTCGCCGGCACCGGCGTCCAGGGTGACGTGGCCGTCATTGAACATCATGCGCACGGCGGTATTGCGTTCGGCGACGAGGGCCACCCGCCGGACGGCTTCGACCAGCGGACCGGTCGGGACCACGGCGTGGATAGGGCTGGACTCCGGGAAGAGTGCCCGGATCTTCGGGTACTCCCCGTCCACCAGCAGGCTCGTGGTGCGTCGTCCTCCGGAGGCGAAGCCCACCAGGTCCGAGGTGGATGACTCCTTGGGCAACCGCAGCTGCAGATCCCCGCCGCCAGCCAATGATTTGGCGACTTCCGTGAGGGTCTTGGCCTTGACCAACAGGGACGTCGAGATCGAGGGATCGGCAGGAGACCAGTTGAGTTCCTTCATGGCCAGCCGGTACCGGTCTGTGGCGAGGAAGGTGATGCGGTCGCCCTCGATCTCAAGCTTCACGGCGGTGAGGATGGGCAGGGTGTCGTCCTTGGAAGCCGCCACGGTCACCTGGGCGACGGCGTGTGCGAAGGCGTCCCCGTCCACTGTGCCAGCCGACTCAGGCATCTCCGGAAGGGCCGGATACTCCTCGACGGGCATGGTGGCCAGGGAGAAGCGCGAGTTCCGGCAGGTCAGGACCACCTTGGAGCCATCGGTTTCCAGGGTGACAGGCGCTGCCGGAAGAGACCGGACGATGTCGTTGAGCAGCCGGCCGGAGACCAGGATCTTGCCGGGTGCCTCGATGTCTGCCTCGATCTCGAGCTGCGCTGAGGTCTCGTAGTCGAAGCTGGCGATGGAGACCAGGTTGTCCTCGGCGGTGATCAGCAGCCCGGACAGCACCGGTACCGGCGGGCGAGGGGACAGGGAACGTGCGGTCCAGGAGACGGCGTCCGTCAGGATGTCTCGCTCAACGGTGAACTTCACAGAAGTTTCCGCCTTTCTCGTAGACGGCAGGTGATGGTGGTCTTCCTCCAGATACCCCCGCCGGGCATCTTTTGAATCACACGTCTGACCCGTGTGCTGTGTCAGCTTACCGTGACTCGCCGAGGGCGCGAATGTTGGCATTTGAGCCTCGGATGTGGTTGGGCGATGTGTCTCGGGGATGAGGACCGTCCTCGAAGCGTCCCACGTTTCGACGGATTCGTCAGATCCGGCGAGCGGCGTTCGGCAGGCAGGAGTGGATGTTCTTGGGATTCATTCTTAACAGGGATTAGTAGTGTTAATAAGTCCTGTGGATACTGTGGATAACCCGATCCGTCGGTATGGTTCCGGCGTTCTTCCTGTGGACCCTGCGGTGGACTTCTCTCGTCTGCCCTGTGCACCGTTGGTGCATAACTTTCATGCGTGGATCTGCGAATTCACAGGGAAGCGTGTAGTTATCCAGAGACTCGCCCGAACACTCCACTTAAGCATCCACAGGTTTGTCCACAGCTGTGGGTTGTGCTCGGCGAGGGCCTCTCCAGACCTGTGGATATCTGTGGACGACTGTGGATAAGACAAGGTCTCGAGCGCTCGATCCGGGGTTCTGCCTGTGGAACGACCTTGTCGTTAAGGATCAAGGTTGCCTCTGGATGAGGGAGGGCTCGGGCTGGGGCCGGCCGAGACCTGGAGATTCGGGAGGGTCCGGCCGCAACGACCACAGTGGTCAGCGGGCGCGCTGCTGCTGCTTGATCCGGTTCGTCAGCTCGGTGACCTGGTTGTAGATCGTCCGGCGTTCAGCCATCAGCTCTCGGATCTTGCGGTCAGCGTGGATCACCGTGGTGTGGTCCCGTCCACCGAGCTCCTGGCCGATCTTCGGCAGGGACATCTCTGTCAGCTCACGCAGGAGGTACATGGCGATCTGCCGAGCCGTGACGAGGGTCCTGGTCCGTGACTTGGAGGTCAGCTCCTCCATGGTCAGGTTGAAGTACGCGGCCGTCTCGTTGAGGATCGTCGGCGCGGTGATCTCGTGTGCGTCCTCATGGGTGATGAGATCACGCAGCACCTGCTCTGCCAGTTGGATCCCGACCGGCTGCTTGTTCAGCGAGGCGAAGGCGGTGACGCGAATGAGGGCGCCCTCCAACTCGCGGATGTTGGTGGAGATGTTGGAGCCGATGTACTCGAGGACCTCGGGCGGGGCCGTCAGTCCCTCGGCTTCTGCCTTCTTCCGGAGGATGGCGATGCGCGTCTCCAGGTCCGGCGGCTGGATGTCCGTGATCAGACCCCACTCGAAGCGGGAACGCAGGCGCTCCTCGAAGCCGGACAGTTGCTTCGGCGGCAGATCGGAGGTGATCACGACCTGCTTATTGTTGTTGTAGAGGGTGTTGAACGTGTGAAAGAACTCCTCGACGGTGGCTTCCTTGTCCGCCAGGAACTGGATGTCGTCGATGAGGAGGATGTCCACATTGCGGTACACCTGTTTGAAGCTCGCTCCCTCGTCGTGGCGGATCGAGTTGATGAAGTCGTTGGTGAACTCCTCGGAGTTCACGTACCGGACGCGCAGCCCCGGGTACAGGTGACGGGCATAGTGACCGATCGCGTGCAGCAGGTGCGTCTTCCCCAGCCCGGACTCGCCGTAGATGAACAGCGGGTTGTAGGCCTTCGCGGGCGCCTCGGCAACGGCGTTTGCGGCGGCATGGGCGAAACGGTTCGAGGAACCGATGACGAAGGTCTCGAAGTGGTACCGCGGGTTCAGCCGGCTGGTCTCATCCGAGGTCGACGGCGGCGCTGGCGCCGGCGCAGCTGAGCGGACCGGGGCATGGGGGGACGGCGCCGAACGGGTGTGCTGGACCTCGCGGACCGGCGGCACCGCGGCGGTCGGGAGCTGGTAGTCGTCGCTCGACTGGGCCATCAGGGTCGAGTCAATCGAATAGGCACACAGGATCTCGGTCCGGAACACGTTCCCGAGCGCTTCGGCGAGGGAGTCCTTGAGCTGGGACTGCAGGACCTCACGGGTCAGTTCGTTCGGAACAGCGAGCAACAGGGTCGTACCGATCAGCCCCTGGGGCTGTGCGAGGCCGACATGACCGAGTTGGCGGGGTGAGACGCGGTCGTCTTCCTCAAGGGTGCGGACCACCTTGCGCCACGAGCTGCTGACAGCCTCATCTGCAACCATGGGGGCTGGGGTCCTTCCGTCGGCGTCGAACCGAGTCTAACGGCAATCCACAGAGTTATTCACAGGCAGTGGATAACTCCGGCGAGGGTACAGGTCCGGTGCCCACGTGGCCACCGGAGAGGGTAATTTGACGCTGATAGCCCACCGTCCCTAAACTTGATTGGTCCCCGCGGGGTTGTTTAGCCGTGCTCTGAACCGACTGGAATGATCCGGATCGACCTCAGGACGCAGTCAACCAGCGGACACCCGAAGGCCCAGGCCTGTGGATCGGTGTCCTCAGCGGGGAAGTCCTAGTCAGAGCGTCTACCGGTTCTTCCCCCAGGTACAACGGGTCCGGGCGCATACACACGTTGTGGAGATATCAAGTGAGCAAGCGGACTTTTCAGCCGAATAACCGCCGCCGGGCCAAGAAGCACGGTTTCCGCGCCCGGATGCGTACCCGCGCCGGCCGCGCCATCCTGGCAACCCGCCGTACCAAGGGCCGCACGGAACTGTCCGCCTGATCCGGCCTGAGGCCGATCAGCAGAGCGGACGACACGGCGTGCTGCCCCGCGAGAAACGGGTACGCACCCCCGCGGATTTTTCCCAGACACTGCGTTCCGGCGCCCGGACAGGGCGCCGGAACGTTGTCGTGTCCGCACACCTCCTCGATCCCACGCTCCCCAGCGAGGCCGATAGCTCGGCCGGACCGGTGCGCGTGGGTTTCGTCGTCTCCAAGGCCGTCGGCAACGCGGTGGTGCGCAATCGCGTCAAGCGCCGGCTTCGGGCCGCCGTGGCCGATCAGCTCAACGGACCACTGGCGCGGCATCCAGGTGCGACGGTCGTGGTCCGTGCCCTGCCGGCGTCGGGAACGGCCGATTGGGACGAGCTCAAGAAGGACCTGGACTCGGCCTTGGCGGGTGCTCTGCGGAAGGAAACCGGCCGGCGTCGTCCCGGCGGTCCCGTGCCTCACGGGCGGTCCGCATCACAGGATCAGGGCCCGGGGACGGAGATGGACGCATGATCACGCAGTCCCCGTTCACCACCCGGCCCGGCGCTGCCGAGTGGAGCTGGCCTCGCGCCCTGCCGTCCACCCTGCTGGCCTGGCTGCTGATGGCCTACCGCGCGGTGATCTCGCCGCTCTACGGCCAGGTCTGCCGCTACTTTCCCTCGTGCTCGGCCTATGCGCTCGAGGCGGTCCACGTCCACGGGGCCGTGAAGGGCTCGTGGCTCTCGGCACGCCGTCTCGGCAGCTGCCACCCCTGGTCGAAAGGCGGTGTCGATGCGGTCCCACCCGGCCGAAGGATTTGGCCACCGGGCCGCCGACCCAAGATCATTGACCTAAACCATCCCGTCATCCCCCCGGATCCTCCGGCGGAACAGTAGGAGATCATGGACTTCTTCCAAATCATTCTCTGGCCCTTCAAGTGGGTGATGTCCTGGATCCTCGGTGCCTTCCACACGGTCCTGGAACTGGTCGGCATGGACCCGGACAGCGGGTTCACCTGGACCCTGTCGATCATCCTGCTCGTGGTGCTCGTGCGGACCCTGCTGATTCCGCTGTTCGTCAAGCAGATCAAATCGCAGCGCGCCATGCAGGCGCTCCAGCCGGACATCAAGAAGCTCCAGGCCAAGTACAAGGGCAAGACGGACCAGTTGTCCCGTCAGGCCATGGCCATGGAACAGCAGGCCCTGTTCAAGGAACACGGCACCAGCCCCTTCGCGGCCTGCCTGCCGATGCTCGTGCAGATGCCCTTCTTCTTCGCCCTGTTCCAGATCCTGACCGGAGCCGGAGCCGCCGCCGAGCGAGGTGAGGGTGAGGCCGCGCTGACTGCGGACCAGATCCGTTCCTTCGGAGACGCGATCTTCCTCGGCGCCCCCATGCAGTCCACGTTCCTGGGGTCCCTGGGCGAGAACCTCAACGTGGCCGTCATCATGGTCTCCGTGGTCATGATCATCCTCATGTCCGGCTCGCAGTTCTTCATGCAGAAGATGCTGATGAGCAAGAACATGTCCGAAGCTGCCATGACCGGGCCCTTCGCCCAGTCGCAGAAGTTCATGCTCTACATCCTTCCGTTGGTGTTCGGCATCGGTGGCATCAACTTCCCGATCGGCGTGCTCATCTACTGGACCGCCACGAACTTCTGGGCCGTGGCCCAGCAGATGTGGATCATCCGCAACAACCCGACCCCGGGCTCCCTGGCGGAGCAGGAATTGAACGAACGCCGCGCGGTCAAGGGCCTTCCCCCCGTCGGCAAGGCTGCCCAGGAGGCGGCTGCCAAGGCGGAGATCGAGGCGGCCAAGCCGCAGCAGACCGGTCAGCGCCAGCAGCCCAAGCGCAAGACCAAGAAGAGGAGATGACCATGAGTGACGCGTCCAGCACGCCGTCCGGTGAGGCCGCGGAGTCGGCCGAGACCGCGGACCAAGCCATCGGGCAGTCCACTGATCAGGCCACCGTGACACCCACCGGCTCGACGACACCCGCAGACCTCTCTGCAGCCGAGGCCGTGTCCGGAGAGCAAGAGTCCGCAGAGGCCGGCCAGGGCGCTGTCGCGTCGCCGGATGCGTCCGAGGACTCCTCCGCCCCGTCCGCCAGCCGCCTCGAGGAGGAGGGGGACATCGCTGCCGACTACGTCGAGGAACTGCTGGACATCTCTGACCTCGACGGTGACATCGACATCGAGATCCGCAATGGCCGCACCTACGTCTCTGTGATCGCGGAAGAGGGAGACGACCGTCTGCGCGGCCTCGTGGGCAAGGACGGCAAGGGCCTGGAGGCCCTGCAGGAGCTGGTGCGCCTGGCCGTGCTGTCAGCCACCGGCAACCGCTCCCGGCTCGTCCTGGACGTCGCAGGGCACCGCACCGAACGTGCACAGGAGTTGGAGCAGCTCGCCCAAGAGGCCATCGTCAAGGTCCGGGAGACCGGAGAGCCGCTGCACCTGAGGCCGATGGGCGCCTACGAACGCAAGATCGTTCACGACGTCATCGCTGAGGGTGGTCTCGTGAGCGAATCGGAGGGCGAGGGCCCGCGCCGGCATGTGGTGGTCTCCGCCGGTGTCTGATCAGCCCCAACCAGAGAACAACCAGACCTCTCCGCAGCCCACTCGGGATGCTGAGAAGCCCCCGATCGAGGCCCAGGACCCACCAGAACTGACCGGTGGCCTGTTGACCGCAGCTGAGGAACTCTTCGGCGACCGGATCGATCTCGCCGTTCGTTTCGTGGAACACCTGTCCTCCACCGGGATCGAGTGGGGGCTGCTGGGTCCGCGCGAGGTACCGCGGCTGTGGGAACGACACGTCTTGAATTGCGCCGTGGTCGGTGATCTGCTGCCGGAAGGCGCCCTGGTGGCCGACGTCGGCTCGGGCGCCGGATTGCCGGGCCTCGCCCTCGCGTTGGCCCGGCCAGATTGCCAGTTCATCCTCATCGAACCGCTGGAACGGCGGGTGGCCTGGTTGGACATGGTGGTCGATGATCTTGGATTGGACAACGTCGACGTGGTCCGGGCCCGGTCGGAACAGGTGGTGGGCAACGTGGTCGTGGACATCGTGACCGCCCGCGCCGTGTCTGCCCTCAAGACCTTGATTCCGTTGACCCTTCCACTGCTGCAGGGGTCCGGACAACTGTTGGCCATCAAGGGTCGGAGTGCGGCCGACGAGGTCAAGTCGGCGGCCAAGGTCCTGAAGAAGCACAAGGGGTCCACCCCGGTCATTGAGATCGTGGGCGAGGATCTGCTGGCTGAACCCACCACGGTGGTACGGGTGCGTGTGGGCTCCTCACGCTGACCAGTAGGCTGGAGTGGCTGGATGCCACGGCCGAAGGTTTGTTTCGCCGTCTATCAACCTCGGGAGGTTGTTCTCATTGACCAATGAGTCGGAAGTTTCACGGGAAACCGTCAGCATCGTGGACTCGTCCGTGGCGGATGACATCGAGACGCCCTTGGCCCGTGAGCTGGCCCAGGAGAACCGTCGACGGGACAAGCTGAAGGGCCGGAAACTGCCCACGCCGAGTGAGACGCGCATTGTCACCGTGTCCAACCAGAAGGGCGGTGTCGGCAAGACCACGACGACGGTCAACCTCTCGGCGGCCCTGGCGCGCGCGGGCATGCAGGTCCTGGTCGTAGACATCGATCCCCAGGGGAATGCCTCCACCGCGCTGGCCATCCCCCACAACTCGGACGTGGACAGTGTCTACGACGTCCTCATCGACGAACTGCCCATGGCCGATGTGGTCAAGCCCTGTCCTGATGTGGATGGGCTGGTGGTGGCTCCGGCAACGATCGACCTGGCAGGAGCAGAGATCGAGCTGGTCTCCCTGGTGGCCCGTGAACAACGCCTGTCTCGTGCGCTGAACGAGTACTTCACCTACCGGGAGAAGCAGGGTCTCCCGCGGATCGACTATGTCTTCATCGATTGTCCTCCGAGCCTCGGTCTCCTCACCGTCAACGCCTTCGTGGCCGCGAGCGAAGTCCTCATCCCGATTCAGACGGAGTACTACGCACTTGAGGGTCTCTCGCAGCTGCTGAACAACATCCAGATGATCCAGAAGCACCTGAATTCGTCGCTCAAGGTGTCCACGATCATCTTGACCATGTACGACGGACGCACCAACTTGGCGACCCAGGTGGCTGACGAGGTGCGTGAGCATTTCCCGGCCGAGGTGCTCAAGACCGTGATCCCCCGCAACGTTCGCATCTCCGAGGCTCCGAGCTTCCAGCAGACGGTGCTCACCTATGATCCGCAGTCCACCGGTGCCCTGTCCTACCGGGAGGCTGCGGTGGAGATAGCTGATCGGGGTCACGCAGCCGGCATCTGACGTGGCGATGCAGATGTGCACTGTTGTCTGAATCAATCACTTCTGGCTGATACCTGCTATTCCTTCTGAGGCCGCTACCGCTGTAGAGGCTGAATTCTAGGGCCGGCCCTTGCGCAGTGCATCGCGCTGGAGCAGTTGCCTGACGTGGCGCCGGGAAAAGGTTGGAATAGGTGCGCCCCTTTCATCGAGGAAGCGCCTCGTCTTGGAGGCTCTGTCCAGAACGGCCGCATCTATGCTGTTTCACGTGAAACTAGGTAATGTCAACGTGCGATAGCCAGCGTCGTTGGGCTGAGGAGCACTGAATCTCGACCGCAGCGCCCACTTTGCATCTCCCCACAGCTGGCGTCTGGCTTCGAACTACCGCCGGTGGTTGGCATGATTTGCACCTTGAGCGCACCGCGCCTGTCGATGCGACTCGACTCGCATACCGTGGGTGGCGTCGGCGGGATAGCACCGCGTTCAGTGGGAAAACCCTGGCGGTCGGAGGCGTGCCGTTTCACGTGAAACAGCCACGTCGACCAAGGGCTGGGGGGGCTAGCCCCTCCCAAGTTGCTTCCAAAGGCAATGATGGTGCATTCACTGAGGAGATGACGTGCAGCTCAGCGGTGCTGGTCCGGCAGCTCGGCTTCACGCGACGGGGTCACGGGAGAATTGCGGATAGTGCCGCCCATGGACCGACTCATTGGTGGGGGTCCTGATCGCTGGGTTACTGCAGCGCGGTGATCTTCCATCACACCGAGACTGGATTCTGGTTGGTAGGCCGTCTTGAGGGAAGCGCGTCTTGACCGTCGGTTGTGATGAGCACTCCACATCGCGCTTCTTGTTCCACGTGAAACGTACTCATCCTTGACCTGAGTTGAGCTCGTCGGATCTGTTCAGGGCGGCTGGGAGCCGATAGGTATGAAACGGTCTCTTGCGTGTAGACAGTGCCGCGCGTCGGACGATTGCCGTTTCTAAATTGCCGTCCCCTCACGATTCTGCGACGTCTGGCGCGTTCTGATCGGACCAAGGTCAGCCTGGAGACGCGCGCGTGTATTGGCTCTCAGGGACGGCAGGGATGCTGGAAGCCGCCAATGGCGTAGGGGTTTCACGTGAAACGGGTAGGACCCCTAGATGCCCATGAGGCGGAGTGTTTCACGTGGAACATGAACGGACGTGAGCTCTTGATCCGACTGACGACGTTTTACGTGAAACGCGCCATTTCGACCGTTCGACAGAACCATCCCACCATCCCGTGAGCAGTGAGCCGGTCCGTGCTGGGGAACTCATCACGCGACCTGCTCCATCAACTCGTCCGGCCATCCACCTTGTGGTCCCGGATCGACCTCCCCAGGGCACGCGCTTTTCCTGAATGAGCCGACGTCCACACAGGTTGCCCTCGTTGCGGGGTGGGGCGGCCGGCATCGGAGGATCGTGCCTCTGTACTTCTACGAGCCTTCCCCATGACTCCTGTTTCCTGTGGAAGGCCTCGGCATATGGGCATTCTGTTTGGGCTCCCCGCATCGACCGATAGGAAGACGGTCTTCCGCGGATGGCCCTTCCTGGCATATGGCAGTCCGTGTGGTTCGCTCCGATCAGATTTGGTGGAGTTCGACCCCTACGTCGCTTCAAGCCCAGGAATCGCCTCGAATGCGAAGGGATCTGTTGCTTTTAATCGGGTAGCGAGTGCTCATAACGGCGGCGCACCATGTTCCACGTGAAACGACGTAGTAGAAAGGAGTACCAGTCAGAACCGGCCACAGGCGGCTGGTTCACGTGAACGCGGCTGTTTCACGTGAAACCGGCCAGTATCGAAGGACCCGGGCTCACTCGGAGTCCTGTTTCATCCCCATACTCGTCCTCTTTACAATCCTGGTTTCGATCCACATCCGCTTCCTCATTCTCTTTTGAACCGCGCGTGAGGAGGCCAGCGTCGTCGCTGTGCTGAACTCAACTGCGCTCCCGAGATCGAGAGCGAGAATCCATCGCAGGCGTCCCGGTTTGATGACACCGGCGTCGGCACGCCAGACGGCGGTATGGCCATCTCTCGAAATCTGGTTTCACGTGAAACGGCAGTAGACTGGAACCCGATGGCGGGCACGATCTAAGGAGTATGCGTGAAGAAGAACCGACGGGGTCTTGGTCGAGGACTTGAGGCACTGATTCAGAACACGAGCTCCGAGGAAGAACTCCTCGCTCCGGCGGTGACATCAAAGCATTCCCAGGATGGCTCTGATTCAGCGGACCCAAACGATGCAGAATCAACCGCAGAGCACCGCTCAAAGGAAGCTTCTTCTCACGTAGACGAGCCACGGAGCTCCCGGCTCGACTCCTCGGAACCGGTCGTCGCCGCCGAGGAAACGGAGGCCGCGGACACGGCACGCGTCTCGACAGTTTCTGAGCAACCGTCTTCCGACCGGGAGACCAATGGTCGGGCCGACCGGATCGACCTCACGAGTAGATATCTGGGAGGGCGCGGCGCCGATGCGACTCGCGCACCGGTTGCACGTGAAACGCGACGTCCCGTCGACGTGTTCTTCCCCGATCGCCGGATCGCTGACGCCAGTGATCCAGCTGATCCGGCTCATACAACTGACGAGGCCGGTGCAGCCGCACCAGGTCGCAAGGCAAAGTCGCGCCCCACGATGCCGCCTGTTAAGTCCGTCGGCATCGTGGGCGTACCGGCCGAGGCTGCTCCCATCGAGCGCTATGCCCCCGTGGAACAACCGGAAACAGTTGAGATCAATGGGTCTGAAGCGGAGCCCGCGAGGGCGGAGGGAGAGCAGGCACCGTCACAGGTCCGCCACCATGGGGCTGTCGGCGACGCCGAGCTGAGAACGATCCCGACGGGGGACATCCATCCCAATCCACGTCAGCCTCGCGAGGTGTTCGATGAGGACGACATGGACGAGTTGGTGGCGTCCATCGCGCAAGTGGGAGTCCTCCAGCCCATCGTGGTGCGGCCCGTTGAGGGGCCCTCTCCCTTCGAACTCGTCATGGGTGAGCGGCGGTGGCGCGCCTCGCAGCGCGCGGGGCTGACCGAGATACCCGCGATCGTGCGGCATACGGCGGACACCGACCTCCTCCGGGACGCCCTCTTGGAGAACCTGCACCGGAGTCAGCTCAATCCCCTCGAAGAGGCTGCCGCCTACGAGCAGCTCCTCGAGGACTTCAACTGCACCCAGGAGGAGCTGTCCTCCCGCATCGGGCGGTCCCGGCCGCAGATCACGAACACCCTGCGGCTGCTGAGGCTGCCGCCGTTGGTACAGCGCCGGGTGGCGTCCGGTGTCCTTTCCGCAGGCCACGCTCGTGCACTTCTGGCCTTGGTGGAGCCGGCCGAGATGGAACGCCTGGCGCAGAAGGTGGTCTCGGAGGGCCTCTCGGTTCGAGCGACGGAGGAGCTCGTCTCACTGCAGGACGGTGTTCGACAGGTGAAGCCGAAGAGCCGTGCTCCGAGGAGCGATCGGCACGAACGGCTGGACTACCTGGCGAACTCCCTGACGGATCGTCTGGACACCACGGTGAAGATCACCCTGGGAGCCCGCAAGGGCAAGATCGCCATTGACTTCGCGTCGGTGGATGACCTCAATAGGATTATGGACCTGATCGGTCAGTCCGGGGCCAACGAAACCAATGGCTAATGAGAGTTAGACACTGACTGCAGTTGACCAGAACAGGTCCTAAACGCAGTAGGGCCCCGTTCCGGCTGGAACGGGGCCCTACTCGCAAAGCACGTCAGTGGCTATTGCTCACTTGAGGTATTCCGCGAACTCCGTCTCCAGGACCTGCTTGGGCTTGGCGCCGATGGAGGTGGCGACCTTCTCGCCTCCCTGGAACACCATCACCGCGGGAATGCTGGTGATGCCGTAGTTGGAGGCTGCCTGGGGGTTGTCGTCCACGTTGAGCTTGGCCACGGTGATCTTGTCAGCGTGCTCGGTGGCCATCTCCTCGAGGATGGGGCTCAGCATGCGGCAGGGGCCGCACCATTCTGCCCAGAAATCGACGATGACGGGCTTGTCCGAGTTCAGGACCTTCTCCTGGAAGTCCTGGTCGGTGACGTCAATGGTGCTCATGGTTCCTCCTGGTGGGTTTGGTCTGGAATGCCGGCAGGGGCCGGTATTCAGGTCAGTGTGGTCCGGTGCCTAGACGGCGGCCGCAACCAGTTCCTTGACGTCCGCAAGGTAATGCTCGACGTCCTGGGCGGCGATGCATCCGCTGCCGGCGGCGGTGATGGCCTGACGATAGGTCGGGTCGGTGACATCTCCGGCAGCGAAGACGCCGGGAAGCGAGGTGCGCGTGCTGGGGTGGTCGATCCGCACAGTGCCGTCGGCATTGAGCTCGACCTGGTCCTTGACGAGATCGGTCCGGGGATCCGATCCGATGGCCACGAACAGACCGGTGACGTCCAGAGTGGACTCCTCGCCGGACTTCAGATTGCGCAGGTGCAGGGTCTTGAGCTTCTCCTCACCGTCGAGGCCGGAGACCTCGGTGTCCCAGATGAACTCGATCTTCTCGTGGGCCAAGGCCCGCTCGGCCATGGTCTTCGAGGCCCGCAGGTCATCACGGCGGTGGATCACCGTCACCTTGGACGCGAACTTGGTGAGGAACAGGGCCTCCTCCATGGCGGAGTCGCCCCCGCCCACCACGGCGATGTTCTGGTCGCGGAAGAAGAAGCCGTCACACGTGGCGCACCAGCTCACGCCGTGGCCGGAGAGACGCTTCTCACCCTCCACGCCGAGCTCTCGGTAGGCCGACCCCGTGGACAGGATCACCGCATGGGAGCGGTATTCGGTGCCGTTGCCGAGAGTGACGACCTTCGGAGAGGCCTTCAGGTCCACCGCCACGACGTCCTCATACTGGACTTCAGCGCCGAATCGGGTGGCCTGCTGTTCCAGGTGGCCCATCAGTTCCGGACCGAGGATGCCCTCAGGGAAGCCGGGGTAGTTCTCCACATCGGTGGTGTTCATCAACTCACCGCCGGCGGTCACGGACCCGGCGACCACGAGGGGATTCAGGTTCGCGCGTGCAGCGTAGATGGCGGCGGTGTAGCCCGCCGGGCCCGATCCGATGATGACGACGTCCCGGACGGCGTCGGTGGACTCTGGAGCCTCGGTCACGGTGATTCCTTCAGGGGTAGGCAACTGGAACTGTTAAGGGTGGAACATCCCCCGGCAGAAACCTATTCCAAGCCTGTTACCGCCCAACAGATGTCCTGGCATGACTCGACGGCCCCCGTCACCTGGACGGCTTGGGGACAGCCGGGCTATCGCTTCCACCATCCTAAGCTGGCGCCACTGGGCGCAGAGGCGCGTCTTCCGCCCAGCGGAGGCCGCGGACCCCGCCCTCAGCCTCGGTCAGTTGACCTCGACCTCGGCGATCCTCAGGCCGTAGGGCCGGTTGGACGTGGCATTGGAGAGCTCGGGCAGTTCGGTGAAGTTGATGATCACGTACTGTGCCTCAGCCGGAGCGCCCCCCTCATCTGGGATCGGCACGCTGACCTCGGGCCCGGTGAGGGAACCCTCGGCAATCGGCCGGGCGTCGCCGATCTCCGGGGTGTCGCTCAGCAGCACCGAGAACGAGCCGCCGCTGCCGTTGTTCTGGGTGATGTCCACCTGGGAGACGGCGCTGGGTTCCTCCAGCTCGATCACCAGAGCCATGCTCGAGGCATAGCCGCCGAAGGCCGGCTGGGCGAAGGTGTAGGTCTGCCAGGCCGTGGCGGGATTGCCGTCGATGGCATTGGGCAGGGTGGAGTCCGTCTCCGCACTGAGGCCGTCGTCGTCCGGCACCACGCGGGTGGCCGACACGATGGCCGGTTCAGGCAATTGCGACTCCTGGGTCTGTCCTTGCGAGGACTCGGCGGGCGAGGACCCCGGGGTGCTGGATTCGCCCCCTCCCGCCTCCGGATTGCGATTGTTGTCCAGGATGTTGAAGGCGAACACCGCTCCGAGGATGAGCAGCAGGACCAGGATTCCGCCGACGAGCCAGCGGGCGCCCCGCGGCTTGTCCTCCTCGTCGTGCTCTTCGTAGTCGTCGAATTCGGGATAGCCGTGGTCGGCGTCCGGGTGACGGCCGGGGCCGCCTGCTGACCCACCACGGGAGCCTCCCCCAGCCCTGGTAGAGCCAGAACCAGCGCCGGCAGCCAATCCGGCGCCAGCGACGCCGGCCGCGAGGACTCCGGCACCGCGGCGGTCTTCGGTGTGGGTCTCTCCGGCAGCACCGGCCTGGTCATCGCGGGCGGACTCGTAGGGGGCGTCGTCCCACAGCGTGACCTTGGGCCGCTCAGCGGCACGCTGGCCCGGGTCCCGCCCCGGCTTGGGGCTGTGCCGGCCGATGGCCGGGGAGGCGACGGCGGCCGTGGGGGCCTCACCCGTGTCCTCGGACACCTCACCCGTTTCCTCGGAGCTGCCGAGGTCGGAGGCATCTCGGGACGGTCCCTCTCGCCCATCATCGGATGGGGTCCCCACCACGGGCGACGCGGGGGTCGCAGCAGCGTTCCGGTCGGCGGCCGAGGACGTCGCGGTGACCTCGTCCTGGGCACCGGTCCAGTCAGCGTCGCTGACCGTCTCCGGCAAGGGCGTGTCATCGGTGCGGAGCACCGCGGAACGGTACGGACCGTTCCCGTCCGGCGCGCCGTCGTCGTGCCCCTGGGGGTTCCTCGCCGCCATGGCGCCGGCGGCACCGGCACCCGCTGCACCGGCAGCAGCCCTGCCGTCCACGGCGTCCTTGGCGGCGTCATCGGAACCGAGCCGCTGGCTCAGGCGGTCGGAGATGCCGCGCAGGAACTTGGGGCGGCGTGTCTCCGTCTCCGGCCCGGCATAGCCGTCGTCCAGCTCCTCGTAGTACTCCTCGTCGTCCTCGTAGACCTGCGGCTCGTAGGTGCGGGCCTCGCCGAAGATCTCCGAGCCGAGGGTGTCCGTGTAGAAGGGCTCCACATAGACCTGCTGCTCGCGGGTCATGTCCAGCAGGTCCTCGGGCGCCGGGTTGCCGCCGGCGATCAGGTAGGTGCGGCCCTCGCTCAGGCCGAGGTCGAGGACCTGGATGGTGCCCTGCCGCTCACCGGTGGCGAGTTCGCGGGCCGAGGCGGCCACCTGGGAGGCATGATCGGAGGAGGCGACCAGGATGGAGACATCGCGGTTCAGGACTTGGTCGCGGCCGTCCAGCACCATGTCCTGGTCGGCTGACGTCAGCACATGTCCGGTGACGAGGTATCGGCCTCCGAGGACCATTCCCTCTTCAATGGGCTGCGGCACGGTGTTCCTCCAGGTCGGTGGCCCGGGCCAACGGTTGGGTATGGCCGTCCAGGTGGACGGGGGTGCCTCTGGCGCCACTGCGGGGAGTGGCCGGCCACGGGCGGACCCGGGTGCGGTCGGGTCCATGCTACGGCCGACGGCGGGTTGGTGCGCGGTGAACCGCCGGACGGCAGGCCAGGAAATTACCGGGTCAACCCGGGGATCTTCCGGGCCAGCGGCCCCAGGAACTCCGTCAGCTCGGGCAGTCGCATGGCGCGGAGCATCACGAAGTACACGACTATCATGACCAGCCCGACGACGGCGCAGCTCACCAGGGCGGTAATGATCGTGGACCAGGGGAACCCGCCGGAGTACCCGCCGATTAGCCACAGCACCAGGGCGCCGGCCACGCCGGAGACGACGGCGGCCACGCCGGTGCGCAGGTAGGCGTCCAGGACCTCGCCGGCGCCGTAGTCCCCGTAGTGGCGGCGGACCAGCACATGGGCGGCGACGAACTGGGCCACGTGCAGGAGGGTGAACACGGAGACCATGAGGTAGGCCATGGCCCAGCTGGGCATGAAGATCGAGGCCACGTAGGCGATGACCAGCGTGCACGCCGCGGTCCCGACCTGCACCAGCATGGGGATCCGCGCGTTCTCAGCCGCGTAGAACATGCGCATGAGATAGATGTGGGCCGAGCGGAACGGCATCCCCAACGCCAGCAGGATGAGCAGCTGTCCGATGGCCACGGCGGACGCCGCAGCGGTCTCCGAGGAACCGGCGAAGACGCGTCCCAGCGGCCCGGCGAGGACGAGCACCACGACCGTGGAGAACATCATCGGGACCGCGAAGTTCCGCAGACCCCGGCTGATCGTGGCCAGGGCCCCCGGCACATCGTCCCGGTGCAGCGACCGCGCGAGCTGGTTGAACAGCACGGTGGCCAGGGACAGGACGAACACCGAATGCGGAAGCACCGTGATCAGCTGGGCGATGTTCAGGGCCATGAGCCCGGGAATCGAGGCCTCGACGACGGCGGGGTCCAGCCCTTCGAACGGCCCGCCGGACCCGCTGGCCTCACCCAGGGAGGCACGGGCCTCGGTGGCCCCGGACACCAGGCGGGCTACCAGCAGGTTGACGACGTTGCCGGCCATCATGGTCACGAGGGTGTACCCGGCGAGCTTGCCCGTGGACCGCAGGCCCATGCCCTTCCAACCGAACTTCGGCTTTAGCCCCAGCCCGAGCCGGCTCAGCGGGACGAAGAGCACCAGGGCCTGGACCACGATCCCGAGGGTGTGTCCGCCGGCCAGCAGGACGGTCTGGCCGGTGGTCCACTCCGCCAGTTGATCGCCGCCGGCCTGGTAGGAGCCGAACATCGCGAGGTAGAGGCCGATGACACCGATCGCCACCACGTTGTTGGCCACCGGGGCCCACATGTACGCGCCGAAACGGCCGTTGGCGTTGAGGACCTGCCCCAGCACCGCGTACACGCCGTAGAAGAAGATCTGCGGGAAGGTCCAGAGCGCGAACGCCGTGCCCAGAGTCAGCATCGCCGGCGACCAGTTGCTGGTCAGCGCCACCATGATGGGGGCGGCCGCGAGCGTGATGACCAGGGTGGCCGCGGCCATGACCAGGACCGCGAGGGTGATCAGCCGCGAGGTGTAGTCGGAGCCCTTGTCCGGCTTCTTCGCCGCCTTGATGAGCTGTGGGACCAGCACCACGTTGAACACGCCGCCGGCCAGCAGCATGTAGATGATGTTCGGGATCGTGTTCGCGGACTCGAAGATGTCCGCGGCCATGGCGGTCGAACCGATGGCCACCGTGAGCAGGGCTGTGCGGACGAAACCGAGGATGCGGGACACCAGGGTGCCCGCGGCCATGATGGCACTGGACTTCGCCGTGCTGTCCGCCTCGGAGGAGGCAGCGGCGGAGGCTGTGACGGAGGCCGAGGCGGAACCGGGGTCGGACGCTGAGACAGGAGCGGGGTCAGGAGCGGGAACCGGAGCAGGAGGACGGACGGTACTCCCGGTACGGCGTTGGGGCACGGTGCCGGGGCGCCGCGGACCGGGGGAATCGCCGCGGTCCGGGGTGTCCGGCGTCGTAGTGGGGGTGTTCTTCACCGCTCGGAGTCCGACAGATCCGGGAACCTGCCCTCATGCTCGGGGAGTACGTCCCGCGCGAGGTCCACGATCCGGCGTTCGTTCGGGAAGGACAGCTTGGCGTTGAGCACGTCCAGGCCGACCCAGGCCACGTCCACAGCCTCATGGTCCGGGTCGTTCTCCGTGGTCAGCTCGCCACCGGTGGCCTGCAGCAGGTAGTGGTGCACGGTCTTGTGCACGCGGTGGCTGGAGACGGTGAACCAGTAGTCGATGGATCCCAGCGACGCCAGGATGTCCCCGGCGATCCCGGTCTCCTCCTCGACCTCGCGGATGGCCGCCTCGCCGTGGGTCTCCGCGCCCTCCGGATGGCCCTTGGGCAGGCACCACTCCAGCCGGCCGCCGCGGTTGTAGCGGGCGATGATGGCGACCTCGAGCCGGCCGCCGTACCGGCGCACCACCAGTCCGCCGGCGGAGATCTCCTCCACCGTGGGCAGGGAGCCCTGCGCGGACTCGCCGGGCGTGCCCGGCTGTCCCGGGCGCCGGGGCACACGCCGGCCCACCGATGCGGTGAGCGGAGTGCGCTTGGGGGCGCTCGGAACGGGATGAGCCATGCATTCCACTGTAGCGGGCTGAACCGGAACCGCATCCGGCAACACCGGAGTCCGCACCCCGGTTGTCCTCACCGGGCCCCCGGATCTGGCACCCTTAAGCACACGATGAATCCCACCGCCCCCTCCTCTCCTTCGTCCGGCACGCCCGCAGGTGCCGGCGTCCAGCCCTCCGGCACCGACCTCGCCGACCTGGTTGACCAAACCGGCCTCGTTGACCTGCCCGTGGGGTTTCCGACCGGTGCCGGCCTGCCCCCCGTGGTGCTGGAACTGGGCCGGATGTTCGAGGCCGCTGGACATGAGCTGTCCCTGGTGGGCGGCCCGGTCCGGGACCTGTTCCTCGGCCGGGTGTCCCCGGACCTGGACTTCACCACCGACGCGGACCCGGACACCACCCTGAGGATCGCCCGGAAATGGGCGGATGCGCACTGGGACATCGGCCGGAAGTTCGGCACCATCGGCTTCTCGAAGGGCGGATGGCAACTCGAGGTCACCACATACCGCGCCGAGCAGTACGACCGGGACTCCCGCAAGCCGCAGGTCGCCTTCGGGGACTCCCTCGACGAGGACCTGCTGCGCCGCGATTTCACCGTCAACGCGATGGCCATCCGGCTGCCCTCCCTGGAACTCGTGGACCTGTTCGGCGGGGTCAAGGACCTGGCCGCCGGACGGTTGCGCACCCCCGGCACGCCCGAGGACTCCTTCTCTGATGATCCGCTGCGGATGATGCGGGCCGCGCGCTTCGCCTCCCAGCTGGGCATCGGCGTGGACTCCTCCGTGGTGGAGGCCATGACGGCCATGGCCGAGCGGATCACGATCATCTCCGCCGAACGCGTCCGGGACGAGCTGGTCAAGCTCGTCAACGGATCCCATCCGCGGGCCGGCCTCAACCTGCTCGTGGACACCGGCCTGGCCGAGCACGTGCTGCCCGAACTGCCGGCGCTGAAGCTGGAGACGGACGAGCACCACCGCCACAAGGACGTCTACGAGCACTCGCTGACGGTCCTGGAACAGGCGATGGGCCATGAGTACCTCGCCGAGTTCGAGGAGCAGTGGGCGGCGGAGCACCCGGAAGCTTCGGGTGGCGGGACAGGAGAGGCAGGAGAGGCAGGCGAGGACAGCGATGGCGAGGCGAAGACGGAACGGTTCGTGCCGCCGTCGGGCACCTATGTCCCCGCACCGGACTTCGTCCTGCGCTTCGCGGCCTTGATGCACGACGTCGGCAAGCCGGCGACCCGCCGCTTCGAACCGAACGGGGCGGTCACCTTCCGCCACCACGACGTGGTGGGGGCCAAGCTGGTCAAGCAGCGGATGCGGGCGCTGAAGTTCGACAACGACACGATCAAGGCCGTGGCCCGGCTGGTCGAGCTGCACATGAGGTTCTACGGTTACGGCGACGCCGGCTGGACCGATTCCGCTGTCCGTCGGTATGTCAACGACGCCGGCCCGGTGCTGCCGCGACTGCATGCCCTGACCCGCTCGGACGTCACCACGCGGAACCGCCGGAAGGCCGAGCGGCTGGCGTTCGCGTACGACGACCTGGAGCGGCGCATGGTGGAGATCGCCGAGAAGGAGGAGCTCCAGGCGGTGCGTCCGGACCTGGACGGATCCCAGGTGATGCAGATCCTCGGGATCAAGCCCGGGCCCGTGGTGGGGCGCGCCTACAAGCACCTGTTGGAGTATCGCCTGGACGAGGGGCCCCACGACGTTCAGACGGCCACGGCCGAGCTGTTGCGCTGGTGGGCCGAGCAGCCGGAGGCCCAGGGGGCTGAGGACTAGAACAGGCCGGTGACGCGGCCGTCCGCGTCCACGTCCATGGAGTCGGCCGCCGGCTCCTTCGGCAGCCCGGGCATGGTCATGACGGCCCCGGTCAGGGCGACCACGAAGCCGGCGCCCGGCCGCAGCAGGAGCTCACGCACCAGCACGGTGAAGTCGCTGGGCGCCCCCAGCACCGCCGGGTCGTCGGTGAACGAGTACTGTGTCTTGGCCATGCACACGGGCAGGTGGTCCCAGCCCTCCTCGACCAGTTGGACGAGCTGCCGGGCGGCGGTGGGCGCGTACTCCACGGCGGATCCACCGTAGATCCGGGTCACCACGGCCTCGATCCGCTCCGCGACCGTCATGTCCGCCGTCCAGAGGGAATGCCAACCGGAGGCCATGCCCTCAGCCGGCAGGACCTCGAGGAGCCGGCGGGCCACGTCCAGGGCGCCTGCCCCGCCGCGGGCCCAGACCTCGGCCACCGCGGCGGGCACACCCCGGCGCGCACACCAGCTGGTGAGCCAATCCAGCTCGGCCCGGGTGTCCTGGGGGAAACGGTTGATCGCGACGACCACGGGCACCCCGTAGGCGGCCATGTTCTCGATGTGCCGGGCCAGGTTCGCGACGCCGGCCTCGAGGGCCTCGAGGTGCTGCTTTTCCGCGTCCCCGGTGTTCCGGTCGAGTTCCTGCGGGGCCATCCCGCCGTTGAGCTTGAGGGCCCGCACCGTGGCGACGATGACGCTGGCCGCCGGTGGGAAGCCCCCGGCCACGGAGGTGATGTCCATGAACTTCTGACCGCCCAGGTCCGCACCGAAGCCGGCCTCGGTGACCACCACGTCGGCCAACCTCCGGGCGGTGTTGGTGGCCGTGATGGAGTTGGCCCCGTGCGCGATGTTGGCGAAGGGTCCGCCGTGGACGAAGGCAGCCGAACCACCCAGGGTCTGCACGAGGTTGGGGTGGAGCGCATCCTTGAGCAACACCGCCATGGCCCCCTGGGCGCCGTTCGGCCCCAGGTCCCCGACCGTGACCGGCCGCTGGTCACGGGTCCGGCCGATGATCATGCGGGACAAGCGGTCCTTGAGGTCCTCGAGACCGGTGGCCAGGCAGAACACCGCCATGGTCTCGGTGGCCACCGTGATCTCGAAGCCGTTCTCCCGGGGGACCCCCTCGGTGCGGCCGCCGAGACCGATGATGGTCTCGCGGAGGGCGCGGTCGTTCGTATCCAGGGCCCGCTTGATCGAGATCGTGCGGGGATCGAGGCCGAGGGCATTGCCCCGGTGGAGGTGGTTGTCCACGAGGGCGCAGAGCAGGTTGTGGGCTGCGGTGATGGCATGGAAGTCGCCCGTGAAGTGCAGGTTGATGTTCTCCATCGGCACCACCTGCGCGTACCCGCCGCCGGTGGCGCCGCCCTTCATGCCGAACACTGGGCCCAGGGAGGGCTCACGGAGTGCGGCGATCGCGGTCCTGCCGGCCCATTCTGCGGGGGCGTCCCCGGCCTGCGCCAAGAGGTTCAGGCCGTCCGTGAGGCCGACGGTGACGGTCGATTTGCCCTCACCGGCCGGCGTCGGGCTGATGCCGGTCACCAGAACGACCCTGCCGAGCTGGTCGGGACTGCCGGGTGGGGCACCGTTGCCGGAGCCGCCCGGGAGGCGGCGGGTGTCCACCTTCGCCATGTAGTGCCCGTAGGGGATGAGCGCGTCGGCGGGGATCCCGGCCCGGCGGGCGACGTCGGCCACCGGTTCGAGCGTCGCGGCCGCGGAGATCTCGGCGTCGTTCATGGGGGTGATCCTCGCATAGCGGCGGTGGAACGGGAACGGGTTCATCCGCGCCCCGGCAACGGAACTGGCGGCCGATGGATGACCTCACACCGGCCACGGGGGGCCGATCCGAGGTATCCGTCGACCGCCAGATGCGGGCCTGGATGCTGGTCACCGGGGAAAGATGATGAAGTCCGGCGGCAAGGGGATGTCGTCCCGGATCGGCGACCGTTCCTGGTCAGGCAGGAAGGGTGCCGGGCGGAAGATGGTCCCGAAGCGCTGCTTTCCGGACCGCCGGCGTTTGCCGCGGTGGTCATCGAAGTGCTCACTCACGTGCTGTCACCCCCTTCCCGTGACTGAAGGGGGTCCGGTCAGGATCGGGGGTGTGCTGGGTGGAGAACTGTGTGGAGAGATGGATGGACATGGCTGGGGTTCCCTTGGTTGGGGGCCTCAGCGATGGGCAAGCGGCTCAGGGGACATCCACCAGAAAGATCTGGAAGTGGGTCCTGCTCTACGGTTCCTCCAGGACGGGAAGGGCCCGGGAAGGGGAAGCTCAGCTGGTTGCGGTCAGCGCGGAGGCGGGGTTGGGCAGATGAATGGCGGCGACTCCTGGCCACGCCAGAAGGACGCCGGACGCGGTGTAGCCACCGTTCTCAGAGTCATTTCCATAGATCATCAATTTCCCCACCTCCTTCAGATGAGTCCGTCCGCCGATGAAGAGCGGAAAAGCCGACAAGGAAGCGCGCCGAATCCTGACGGATCAGGGCACCACTGGAGATTAGTACCCGACCTGTGGCGTGCGACACCCCTACCCGTGAGTAGCCTCAGAGGCAACAAAAAACTGGCGGTCGAGACCGCACCAGTCTCCGGATTCAACGCCGGAAAACGGTGCGATCTCGACCGCCAGTCGAGCAGGGGGCTGAGCAGTCGGAAGAGGGCTCAGCGCTCGATCTCGCCGCGGATGAAGGCCTCCACAAGTTCGTGGGCCTCATCGTCATGGTGCTGGACCGGCGGGGACTTCATGAAGTAGGACGAGGCCGAGAGGATCGGTCCGCCGATGCCGCGGTCCAGGGCGATCTTGGCCGCACGGACGGCGTCGATGATGACGCCGGCGGAGTTCGGGGAGTCCCAGACCTCGAGCTTGTACTCGAGGGAGACGGGGGCGTCGCCGAAGTTGCGGCCCTCGAGGCGGACGAAGGCCCACTTGCGGTCGTCCAGCCAGGACACGTAGTCAGAGGGACCGATGTGCACGTCATCCTCGCCGAGCTTCGCGGAGGTGTTCGAGGTGACGGCCTGCGTCTTCGAGATCTTCTTGGACTCCAGACGCTCACGCTCGAGCATGTTCTTGAAGTCCATGTTGCCGCCGACGTTCAGCTGGTAGGTGCGGTCCAGGGTGACGCCGCGGTCCTCGAAGAGCTTCGCCATCACGCGGTGGGTGATGGTGGCGCCGATCTGGGACTTGATGTCATCGCCCACGATCGGCACGCCGGCGGCGGTGAACTTCTCGGCCCAGGCCGGGGTGCCCGCAATGAAGACGGGGAGCGCGTTGACGAAGGCGACCTTCGCGTCGATGGCGGCCTGTGCGTAGAACTTGGCGGCCTCCTCCGAGCCGACCGGGAGGTAGCAGACGATGACGTCGGCCTGGGTGTCCTTGAGGACCTGGACCACGTCGACCGGCTCGGCGTCCGACTCCTCGATCGTCTCGCGGTAGTACTTGCCGAGACCGTCCAGGGTGGGGCCGCGCTGCACGGTCACTTGGGTGGCGGGGACATCCGCGATCTTGATGGTGTTGTTCTCGGAGGCGGTCAGGGCCTCGGAGAGCTCCACGCCGACCTTCTTGGCGTCCACGTCGAAAGCGGCCACGAACTCGAGGTCATCCACGTGGTAGTCGCCGAACTCCACGTGCATGAGTCCGGGGACCTTCTCGTCCACGGAGGCATTGCGGTAATACTCCACCCCCTGGATCAGCGAGGTGGCGCAGTTTCCCACGCCCGCAATGGCCACACGAATCGGGTTCTTAGACACCGGTACTCCTTGTTGTCCTGATGGTCCTGGGGCCGCACGCCGGGCGCGGCGGACCGGGTCCCGCATGACGGGACTCAACGCTGGTGGGTGCCGTCGACCCGAGTGGGCGCGGCACAACCCCATCCACTTTACGCCGGATGACGTCTGCGGACGGCATCGTGTCCAACCGTGCCGGGATCCCCGCTATTCCCGCACCCGGCTCCCGGCCGTCCCCAGCTTCCGGTCGGGACCGCTCCCGCTCTCCGTAGGATGGGGCCCATGAGCCTGCGCACCCCGGCCCCCGGCCCGCGGAAGGCCGGGGCCTCCTCGTCCACCTACCCCGGAGGTCACGACGCCGGCCGCCCGCTCCCGGCCTCCGTCCCGTCCCGCACGGACGGGCTGGTGCGCAGGATGCGCGAGCTGCTCGGTGGACCGGCCGGCAGGCACACCGTCCCCGGGCGGATGACGGGCACGTTCTTCACCCCCATGCGGGTCCTGATCCTGCTGACCACCCTGTCGGCGATCGTCGCCGTGCTATTGAAGTCCCCCTGCCGCCTGAACGGCTGGGGTCAGCCCACCGTGTACTACGCCGGCTGCTACTCGGACTGGTCCGCCCTCTACGGCGGACGCGGCTTCGCCGAGGACCCCTTCGCCCCCTTTGCCGCGGGGGCGAGCTTCGAGTACCCGGTACTGATGTCCGTGGTGGCCTCGATCGCGGCGGTGGTCTCCCAGACGCTGCCGTTCTCGGACCTCAACCCCTCGCTGGCCTACTGGGACGTGAACTTCGTGTTCACGGCGGTGCTGTGGATCGTCACCGTGGTGGTCACGGCCAAGTCCGCCGGACGGCGGCCCTGGGACGCGCTCATGGTGGCCGTGGCCCCGGGCATCATCCTGGCGGGCTCCGTGAACTGGGATCTGTGGGCGGTCGCGCTGCTGGCGGTGGGGATGTGGCTGTTCGGCGGCCGCAGGCCCCTGCTGGCCGGGATCTTCTTCGGCCTCGGTGCCGCCATGAAGCTCTACCCGTTGCTGATCCTCGGCGCGTTGCTCATCCTGGCGGTCCGCTCCCAGAAGTGGGCGCCGTTCCTCTGGGCCGCACTGGGCACGGTGACGGCCTGGCTGGCGGTCAACCTGCCGATGATGATCGGCAACCTCCAGGCGTGGAGCGTGTTCTTCACCTTCTCCGGGGAGCGTGGCCCGGGTCTGAGCTCGATCTGGCATGCGTGGGACGTCACCATGGGCAAGATCGGCGGGCCGACGATCAACGCCGAACAGCTGTCCCTGCTGGCCTACGGTGCCTTCTTCGCCTGCTGCTGTGCCATCTTCGCCCTGGGCGTGCGGTGCCGCTACCGGCCCCGGGTGGCCCACCTGGTCTTTCTGATCGTGGCCGCGTTCGTGCTGTGCAACAAGGTGTACTCCCCCCAGTTCGTCATCTGGCTCATCCCCCTGGCGGCGCTCGCCGCCCCGCGCTGGCGCGACTTCCTGATCTGGCAGTTCCTCGAGGTCCTGCACTTCTGGGCCATCTGGATGTACCTGGCGAAGGGTGCCTCCGGCTCCGAGGTCCAACACTCCATGGACGACACCTTCTACGTGCTGGCGATCCTCGGCCACATGGCCGCCACCGTCTACCTGATGTTCCGGGTGGTGGAGCAGATGCTGAATCCCTGGGAAGACCCGGTGCGCGCGTCCCTGCCCGGCGGACGGATCTGGCGCACCGGCAACGCCGGCCAGGGACACGTGGCGGCCGCGGCCCGGCTGGAATCGCTCGGCTTCGACCCCTCCGAGGCCCGCAGGCTCCCCGTCGACGACCCCTTGGGAGGGCTCTACGACGATGCTCCCGACCGGGCCCCCTGGCTGCTCCAGGCCCACGCCCCAGTACGGTAGGGCCATGACCGCACCGGACACCGACCCACCCCGCCTGACCCCGGACCTACCGGAGTACCTGCAGGACCTGGCCGACTTCGTGATGGCCAGCCCCTCGAGCTACCACGCCGCCGCCGAGGGGGCCCGGCGGCTGGAGGAGGCCGGATACGTCCGCGTGAACGAGGCGGTGGATTTCCCGGCGGAGCCCGGCGGGTACGTCCTGGTCCGGGACGGTGCCGTGACGGCCTGGCGGATTCCCGACGCCGGTCACATCTCCGCCACCCCGGTGTTCCGGATCCTCGGCGCGCACACCGATTCGCCGACCTTCAAGCTCAAGCCGAAGCCGTCCACGTCTCGTGAGGGCTGGCTGCAGGCCGGAGTCGAGGTCTACGGCGGACCCCTGCTGAACTCCTGGCTGGACCGTGAACTGTGCTTCGCCGGCCGCATGGTGACCGTGGACGGACGGGAACACCTGGTCCGCACCGGTCCGATCGCCCGGTTCCCGCAACTGGCCATCCACCTGGACCGCGAGGTCAACAGCGGCTTGAAGCTCGACCGGCAGCAACATCTGAATCCGGTCTGGGGTGCCGTGCCGGTGGGAGACACCGGCGGACGGACCGCGGACCTGTCGACCGACATCCTGGCCGTCCTGGCGCGCACCGCGGGGCTGGAGGCCGACGCGGTGGCGGGCTTCGACGTCGTGATGGCCGATACCCAGGCGCCCGGAGGGTTCGGGGCCTCGGGCGAGCTCTTCGCCTCCGGACGACTGGACAACCTGTCCTCCGTCCACGCCGGGCTGGTGGCGATGGAGTCCCTGAGCACCTCCAGCGTGGTGGCGGATGGGGTGGCCGGTGAATCCGCCGGGGCACCGGTGATCCCGGTGCTGGCCGCCTTCGACCACGAGGAGCTCGGCTCCGCGTCCCGCTCCGGTGCGGCCGGTCCCGTGCTGGAGGACGTGCTGCGCCGGGTGCTGGATGCCCTCGGTGTCTCGGGCCAGGGGTCCGCACGGTCGTTCGCGGGATCCTGGCTGCTCTCTGCAGATGCCGGGCACCTGGTCCACCCGAACTATGCCGAACGGCATGACCCGGTGAACCATCCCCGGCCCAACGGCGGTCCGCTGCTGAAGATCAACGCCAACCAGCGCTATTCCACCGATGCCGCCGGGGCTGCCGCCTTCGCCCGCTGGTGCGGGGTGGCCGGGGTGCCGTTCCAGGAGTTCGTGTCCAACAACGGCGTGCCGTGCGGTTCCACGATCGGTCCGATCTCCGCGACCCGGCTGGGCATCCGGACCGTGGACGTGGGCATCGGGCTGTTGTCCATGCACTCGGCCCGTGAGATGTGCGGCGCCGAGGACCCGGCGAGGCTGGCCGGGGCCGTCACCGCCTTCTACGAGGGCGTCTGATCCGCACCACTGCACCGTGGACCGGGGCGCGGTGCGTTGTCCACAGTGCTGCGGCCGGGGCTGGTGCCGCGGGCCGAAGCGGATGAGACTGGGATCGATCCGCTTCGATTCCGGTTCGCCGCCAGCGCGGGCACAGGGTAGGATAGCTAAGGTTTTCTGCGTGCCGTCCCATGACGGACTCCGCGCAGATCCATCGCACAGAACCTCCTGTTACGGAAGTACCGTGACCGTCAGCCCAAAGGAGGTGGGTTCGCATGCGTGCATATGAACTGATGGTGCTGGTTGATCCCGAAGTGGATGAGCGCACCGTTGAACCGACCCTGCAGAAGTACCTGGAGGTCGTCACCAAGGACGGCGGCTCCGTGGACAAGTTCGATCTCTGGGGCCGGCGTCGCCTGTCCTACGAGATCCAGAAGAAGGCTGAGGCCATCTACGCGGTCATCAACTTCACCAGCTCCCCGGAGACCTCCAAGGAACTGGACCGACTGCTGGGTCTGAACGAGACCATCCTCCGCACCAAGATCACTCGCCCGGAAGAGCAGAAGATCTCCGCGGAGACCGCAGAGTAATTTCCGTGTTGGCATCCCCCGGGAAGCCGCACACCCACGCCGATATCACCGCCGAACGGCACGGACGTAAGGCACTACAGGAGGCATCATGGCCGGAGAAACCGTCATCACCGTCGTTGGAAACCTGACGTCCGATCCGGAACTGCGGTTCACCCCCTCGGGTGCTGCCGTGGCGAACTTCACCATCGCCTCCACCCCTCGGACGTTCGACCGCCAGTCCAACGAGTGGAAGGACGGGGAGACCCTGTTCCTCCGCGCGTCGATCTGGCGCGAGGCGGCGGAGAACGTGGCCGAATCGCTGACCAAGGGCACCCGCGTGGTCGCCCAGGGCCGGCTGAAGGCCCGGAGCTACGAAACCCGTGAGGGCGAGAAGCGTACGTCGTACGAGCTGGACGTCGACGAGGTCGGTCCCTCGCTGCGCTACGCCACCGCCAAGGTCACCAAGTCCAACAGCTCCGGCGGTGGCGGCTTCGGTGGCAACTCCGGTGGTGGCTTCGGCGGCGGCCAGGGTGGCGGCGGCTTCAACCAGGGGGGCAACCCCGGTGGCCAGGGCGGCGGCAACGCCGGCTGGGGCGCCGGAGGCGGCCAGCAGAGCGATCCGTGGGGTGGTTCCTCCACCTCTGCCGGATCCTGGGAGACCCCGGGCAACGACGAACCTCCGTTCTGATCCCGGGTTCTCCACCCCACACCGCATCATCCAGGGACTGGTGTCCACCAGACCCGCCACCGGTCTCCGGTGCCCTCGGGCACTGACTGACCGGACGTCGTCGGGAACCGTTTCCCGCACGGCACAGCAGGTGGCGAGCCACCTGCGATCCCATCCCGCAGAACCGTTCTGCGGGCTCCCGAATATCGAAGGAGCACCACGATGGCGAAGGCTGAAATCCGTAAGCCCAAACCAAAGTCCAACCCCCTGAAGGCCGCTGACATCACCGTCATCGACTACAAGGACGTTGCACTGCTGCGCAAGTTCATCTCCGACCGCGGCAAGATCCGCGCGCGTCGCGTGACCGGCGTGACCGTGCAGGAGCAGCGCAAGATCGCCCAGGCCATCAAGAACGCCCGTGAGGTTGCCCTGCTTCCTTACTCCGGCGCTGGCCGCGGCTGATCGACCGAGTCGAGGAAGGAACAGATACCAGATGGCAAAGCTCATTCTGACCCAGGAAGTGACTGGCCTGGGCTCCGCCGGTGACGTCGTCGACGTCAAGAACGGCTACGCCCGCAATTACCTGCTGCCGCGCGGTTTCGCGACCCTGTGGACCAAGGGCGGGGAGAAGCAGGTCGAGTCGATCAAGACGGCCCGCCAGATCCGCGCCGTGAAGTCCCTCGAGGAGGCCCAGGCCCTGGCTGCACAGCTCCAGGCGTCCGCGGTCAAGCTCGAGGTCACCGCCGGTGAGGGCGGCCGCCTGTTCGGCGCCGTCAAGGCCGCCGACGTGGCTGACGCCGTCGAGGCCGCAGGCCGCGGCAGCATCGACAAGCGCGTCGTGACCCTGCCGTCCGCCATCAAGGCGACCGGCCGGTTCCAGGCCCATGCACGTCTGCACGAGGATGTCCTGGCCGTGATCGACCTGGACGTCGTCGGAGCCAAGACGAAAAAGAAGTAACTGAAGAAGTAGCTGAAGAATCAACTGCAGAAGCAACTTCAGAAGTGACTGAAGGACTGGCTCTCTAGTCGACCTTGGTCCTCAGGTCCGTGGCCGGTCGGATCCCCCGGGAACCGACCGGCCACGGCTTTTAAGCAACGTTGCCGCTTCGCGCGCGGCGCCCGGCTCGACGTCAACCCTCGGTGCGGGGCTGATCGACGAGCTCTGTCATGTGGCGGTAGCCCGTCTGGATGAGTTCCTCCAGGACCCGCACGTCCACGTCCGCCAGTGTGTTGACGTAGAGGCACCCCTTGCCGACCTTGTGCTTGCCGAGTTTGGACAGCAGCTCGGGGGCCTCCGGCTGCACGAGGAGGCCGTACAGGGACTGGCTGGCCTTCCGCGGGGCGAAGCCGACGGCGAGGGCATCGCCGCGGTGCCCAGACGCATACTCGTAGTGGTAGCTGCCGTAACCGACCATGGTCGGACCCCACATGACGGGCTCCTCTCCGGTGACGCGTCGGAACATCTCGTCCAAGACCTCGGCATCGGCACGGCGGACGGGGTGCTCCACCTGCGCGATGAACTCCTCGACGGGAGTCTGGGTGGGTTTCGTCTTGTTCTCATAGCCGGCCATGCGCCTATCATTCCAGTCCCTACAGCAGGAGGGAATGTGAAAGCACCGGGAGACCAATAGAGGCTGAGTGGGGGCCGGACGTGACGGATGTGACAACGGGGGCGGCCACAGGTTCTCCGGGTGGCCGGAACAAGCGGTATCGGGGCATACAACCACGGGTACAAACCATGTGGACAAGCTGTGGACAACTCTGAAGAGCACGGCCTCCAGGTTGCATCCATGACGCTGCTGGTGCTAGATCATCACCCGTAATCCCCAAGCAAATTCTTTTCTATCCACAGCCTCCACTACATAAAAGCCCCTGTCAGGACACTGTTAGCGCTGAATGCACAGGTTAATCCCCGGAGTTGTCCCCACGCTGTGCACACAACACGCCGCTGAATCCACACGTTATCCACAGGAGGTGTGGATTACCCGGTTGAGGGAGGGTCGACCGGCGAGTAGTGTCACCTGGTATCCCCTTCAGGCGGAGCCGGGTATTGGCTGGGGTTCACGGCGCACATCCGGCACGACATCGTCTGCGGAATCCGCCGCTTCGGGGCAACCGATGCGGCGGATTCCTCTGGGGGAATTCGCACCGCGAGGAGTTTGCCGGGCCGTCCGGTATGGGAAAGGGAATCGAGTACTTGGCATCAGAGGATTTTGATTCCACCGACGGCGCCGGCGGCTCGCGGGCCCATCTGCTTCCACCGCAGGATCTGGTGGCCGAGCAGTCCGTGCTCGGGGGCATGATGCTCTCCAAGGACGCCATCGCGGACGTCGTGGAACTCTTGCGGGGCAACGACTTCTACAAGCCGGCCCACGAGATGATCTATGAGGCGGTCATCGACCTCTACGGCCGTGGTGAGCCCGCTGACGCCGTCACGGTGGCAGACCTGCTCAACAAGCGGCAGGAGCTCTCCCGCATCGGCGGCCCGGCCGTCCTCCACGAACTCATCCAATCGGTCCCCACCGCCGCCAATGCCGGCTTCTACGCCGAGATCGTCCGCGAGAAGGGTGTGCTCCGCCGCCTGGTCCAGGCCGGCACCAAGATCGTCCAGATGGGCTACGGCCAGGACGGCGAGGTCGAGGAGATCGTCAACGAGGCCCAGGCGGAGATCTACAAGGTCGCCGAGACCCGTCAGTCCGAGGACTACGTGGCGCTGTCCGGGATCCTCGAGCACACGGTGGACGAGATCGAGGCCGCAGGGTCCCAAGGCGAGGGCATGACCGGTGTCCCCACCGGCTTCTATGAGTTCGACGAACTGACCCAGGGTCTGCACGGCGGCCAGATGATCGTGATCGCCGCCCGCCCCGCCGTCGGCAAGTCCACACTCGCCCTGGACTTCGCGCGTGCCGCCGCCATCAAGAACAACATGACCTCCGTCTTCTTCTCGCTCGAGATGGGTAAGAACGAGATCGCGATGCGCCTGCTCTCGGCCGAGGCCACCATCGCGTTGCAGGATCTGCGCAAGGGCACCATCCGGGACGAGCAGTGGTCCAAGATCGCCGCCACCGTCGGTCGGCTCAATGACTCCCCCTTCTTCATCGACGACTCCCCGAACATGTCCATGATGGAGATCCGTGCCAAGTGCCGCCGCCTGAAGCAGAAACACGATCTCAAGCTCGTGATCCTCGACTACCTGCAGCTGATGAGCTCCGGCAAGAAGGTCGAGTCACGTCAGCAGGAGGTCGCCGAGTTCTCCCGTGCCCTGAAGCTGCTGGCGAAGGAACTCGACGTCCCGGTGATCGCCCTGTCCCAGCTGAACCGTGGTTCCGAGCAGCGCACGGACAAGAAGCCGCAGGTGTCCGATCTGCGTGAATCGGGTTCGATCGAGCAGGACGCGGACATGGTCATCCTGCTGCACCGCGAGGACATCTATGACAAGGAGTCCCCCCGTGCGGGCGAGGCGGACCTGATCGTGGCCAAGCACCGTAACGGCCCCACCAAGACCATCGTGCTCGGCTTCCAGGGCCACTATTCACGGTTCTCCAACATGGCGCCCGACGCCGGCGGGTTCTGACGGTGCCCACGGCACCTCCGAGCCACGCGCGCGGCTGAGAGACCTGCCGATGGAACTCATGACGGATCTCTGGGCGCGGGCCACCGCCGTCCACGCACCCCTGGACTGGCCGATCGCGCTGGCGATGGCCGGCGTCGCGCTGGTGTTGGCCTGGACCCCGCCCGGCTACCGTGTGGTGCGCCACGTGGTGACCCTGGTGCACGAGGCCGGGCACGCATTGGTGGCCGTGCTCGCCGGTCGCCGGCTCAGCGGCATCAGGCTGCATTCCGACACCTCCGGGGTGACCCTGTCCCGCGGCAGGCCGCGCGGGCCCGGGATGGTGCTGACCCTGGCGGCCGGCTATCCGGCCCCCGCGCTCGTGGGCCTGGCGGGTGCCTGGCTCGTGGGTGCCGGCTTCGCCGCCGGGTGGCTGTGGCTGCTGGTCCTGACGTGTGCGCTGATGCTGCTGATGATCCGCAACCTCTACGGGCTGTGGGTGGTGCTGGCGACCGGCGTGGCCGTGGGGGCGTTGTCCTGGCTGGCCTCGACCGTCGTCTTGGTGGCCGCCGCACACCTGGTGGTCTTCTCCCTGCTCTTGGCTGCTCCCCGCTCCGTGGTGGAGCTGCAGCGGCAGCGGCGCCGGGTGCGCCGCGCGGCCGGTGGCCGCAGCGGTGCCACGGCCGGCCTCGCCAGCGACGTCGACCAGCTGTCCCGCCTGACCCGCGTCCCGGCGGCCGTGTGGATCGGCGTGTTCTGGCTCGTCTGCGTCGGCTGCCTCGCCGCCGGCGGATGGATGCTCTGGCCCGTGTGGTCGTAGAGGTGTTGACTGTCCCCGCCACGGCGCTCCACGGTGGACCCACGCGGGGAACGCCCCGAGGACGATCCGCCCCGGGAGGGACATCATGGCATCGACGAGCGCCACGACCAACCACCACAGCATCTTCTTCAAGCTGGTCTCCCGATGACGGCGGTCCCGGCTCCAGCTGAACGGCCGCCGGTCTTCGAGCCCCGGCGGATCATCATCTCCGGCGCGGACTCCGGCATCGGCAAGGCGACCGCTGTCGCGTTGGCCCGAACGGGGCGCCAGGTGGGCCTCACCTGGCATGAGGACCGCGCCGGGGCTGAGTCCACCGCCGCGGAGGTGGAGGCCGCTGGCGGGACGGCCCACGTCCGACACCTGGATCTGGCAGATCCCGCCAACGGCACCGCACTGGTGGACGAACTGGCCGAGACGATGGGCGGGGTGGACACGCTCGTCCTGTGTTCCGGCACCGGTACGGCGACCAGGCTGCTGGAGATGGACCTGGAGACGTGGCAGCACGTCCTGCGGGTGGACCTCGACGGTGCCTTCTGCTGCCTGCAGGCGGCCGCGCGGCGGATGGTGGAGGACGGTACCGCCGGCCGGATCGTGGCCATCACCTCGGTGCATGAGCACGCACCCCGCGTGGGGGCCGGACCCTACTGTGCGGCCAAGGGCGGGTTGGGTCTGCTGGTCAAGGTCGCTGCCCTGGAGCTGGCGGAGTACGGCATCACGGTGAACGCCGTGGCCCCGGGGGAGATCGCCACCCCGATGACGGGCCAGGAGGACGAGTCGGTGGTGCAGGGCAAGGGCCGCCCCGGTATCCCCGTCGCCCGCCCGGGGGATGCTCGGGAGGTGGCCGCAACCGTGGCCTTCCTGTGCGGTCCCGACGCCGGCTACGTCACCGGCGCGTCCTGGGCGGTCGACGGCGGCATGCTCACCATGGGGCCGATGGCCGGCTCGCACCTGGACAGCGACGACTGGCGCCAGCCGTGACTCGATAGAGCCTCCCCGACCTGTGGATGGGGCCATGAGCGGCACCGATGGCCGTTAAGGTGGACTCATGGGGACCTACGCACCGGGAGAGCCCTGGACTGCCCGGGATCAGATGCTGCTGAGGACGGCCCAGGTGATGCACGCCTATGCCCACGGGGAGTTCGACCAGATCCATCCCGTCCCCGTGGACTTCGCCGTCGCCGGAACCTTCCCGGAGAACCGGGTCATCGCGAGTGCCCCGTTCCGCCGCGCCGTCTATGGATCGGGAGGGGACGGGAGCTACGTCCACAACAGCGGCCTCTTCCTGGCCACCGGCCGGTTCGGCCTGGCCCTGACCGCCGGGGCTGCCCTCGGACGGGCCATCGGCAACTCACGGCGCCGCGCGGACGCCCAACGGATGGCCCAGGCGGACTGGCGTCCGTTCGACCAGGGAGCCGTGTTCGTGAATCAATACGGGTTCTACCTGAGAACCGCTGCGGGGCTCCTGTGGTGGGGCTGGGATGACCTGCTCGAATGCCAGATGGTCGAGCCCGGCCGGCTGGCGATGCTGGGGGTCACGCCCGAGGGCCAGCGCAATTTCATGCTGGATTCGGACCTGGCCGAGCTGCTGTTCGCGACCTGGGCACTGGTCCGCCAGCCCCAGCACTGGCAATTCCTGCAGCGGGTGTGGCTGATCCCGGCGTGGCTGGAGCACTACCGGAGCGTCTACGGCGCCTCGGCGTTCGACTTCGCCCGGGAGTTCCCGGACCACTTCGGCCAGCTCTCCTGACAGACGCACCCGGCCTGACGCCAGGGTGAGCCCGGCACGTCGACGGAACCTGACATCCGAGGGGCCCACGCACCTACCATGCGGACCATGAAGGTCGTCGTGCTCGGGGCCACCGGAACCATCGGAACACTCATCACCGCGCGCCTGCGCGAGTTCGGCCATGAGGTCATTGCCGCCAGCCGCAGCTCCGGGGTGGACGCGGTGACGGGCGAGGGACTCGAGGCGGCACTCGCCGGCGCGGACGCCGTGGTGGATGCGCTGAACCGGGAGACCCTGAGCGCCGCCACGGCGATCGAATACTTCACGACGACGGCCGGGAACGTCTGCGCGGCGGCCCGCCGGGCCGGCGTCGGGCGGCTGGTCTGCGTCTCGATCGCGGGGGCGGCCGATCCGGCCGTGAACAAGGCGTACGGGTACTACCGTGGCAAGGCGGCGCAGGAGCACGCCTACCGTTCCTCGGGGCTGCCCGTGACCATCATCCATTCGACGCAGTGGTTCGAGCTGGTCCCCACCATCCTCCGGCGGACCACCCTGGGCCCGGTCGCCGTCCTCCCGACGATGCGCATGGCGCCCGTCTCCGCGGCCTCCGTGGCCCGGCTGGTGGCGGACGAGGTAGCCCGGAAGCCAGACGGACGGACGGGGCACGAGGTGCGGGAGGTGGCCATCCGCGG
Source organism: Citricoccus parietis (assembly GCF_042433045.1). Classification (NCBI taxonomy): domain Bacteria; kingdom Bacillati; phylum Actinomycetota; class Actinomycetes; order Micrococcales; family Micrococcaceae; genus Citricoccus; species Citricoccus parietis. The sequence continues at coordinate 140,224 of NZ_JBHLWH010000028.1, forward strand.
GCCGGAGATCCTGACGGCGGCCGAGGTGGCCCGGAGGATGCTGGCGGTGCGGGGCTCCCTCGGCGGCAAGAGCCCGAAGAGCATCCTGGAGGCGCCCCTGTTCGGCCGTGCCATCGCCTCGGGCGGTCTCATCCCGGAGGGCGGGCTGGTGGACGAGGTCACGCTGGAGCAGTGGCTGGCCGGCACCCGGCCGCACGCCGTCCGGGAGGCCTACGACTACGTGATCGTCGGAGCCGGGATGGCGGCCGCCAAGGCCATCGACGGCATCCGGGCCGAGGACCAGGCCGGGAGCATCGGGGTGTTCGGCGAGGACCCCTCCGCCCCGGTGTACCGCCCGGACCTCTCCAAGACCTTGTGGCTGAAGGAGGACGCGAGCCTGGAGGAATCGCTCATGCTCTCTGAGGCACCGGGTGCGGCGAAGGCCCCGGATGGGAACACCGAGCTACACCTCGGCACCACGGTGGCGTCCCTGGTCCCGGACGACCGCTCCCTCACCCTCGGCGGCGGGCAGCGTGTCCGCTACGGCAAGCTGCTGCTGGCCACCGGGGCGGCACCCCGTCTGACCGGGCTCGAACCCGGCGCGCGGGTCCTCTACTACCGGACCGTGGACGACTTCCGGCGGCTGCGCGAGCTCGCCCGGCCCGGGGCGCACGTGGTCGTGGTGGGCGGCGGGTACATCGGCACCGAACTCGCGGCCGTGCTGACCCAGAACGAGGTCCGGGTGACCTTCGTGGTCACCTCCGTTCCGCTGCTGGCCCACCTGTTCCCCGCGTCGTTGGCCCAGACGGTCACCCGGGAGTTCAGCGACCGCGGTGTCGAACTGGTGGTGGGCCGGCTCGCCGGCGGCTCCACCCGGCGCAAGGGGGTCACCGTCCGCCTCGAGGACGGGACCGAGATCGCGGCGGACGCGGCCGTCGTCGGGGTGGGGGTGTCCCCGCGCACCGAACTGGCCCGGGCCGCCGGCCTCGCGGTGGACGACGGGATCCTGGTGGACGACCACCTGCGGACCGGGGCGCACAGCATCTACGCGGCGGGAGATGTGGCGCGCTACCCGGACCGACTGCTGGGGGTCCGCCGCGTGGAGCATGCAGCGGCGGCCGAGACCATGGGCACGGTGGCCGGACGGAACATGGCCGGGGCACACCGGCCCTACCGCACCACCCCGTTCTTCTGGTCCGACCTGTTCGACTTCGGCTATGAGGCCGTCGGCGAGGTCGACACCCGCCACCGGACGGTCGAGGACTGGGCCGGAGAGGATGGCCAACCGGACCACTCCACTGGCGTGGTCTACTACGTCGATCAGATCGGCGCGGTGCGCGGCGTGCTGCTGTGGAACGTCTGGGAATCGGTGAAACCGGCCCGGAAGCTCATCGAGAGGACGGGGCTCGAACCGGTCAGGGACCTGGATTCGCTGCGCGGTGAGATCCCGTTGGGGTGACCGCCTGACCGCCTGACCGCCTGGAAAGGTCCCGGGCGCCGTCCCTGCGGCTTCTGATCCGCAGGGACGGACGCAGGGACGGGCCCGACAAGGAACGGTCAGCCGCGGCCCCCCTTCCGTTCGTACGTGACCAGGGCGCCGTTGCCGAACGTTCCCGTGGTGGCGTAGAGCGTGGAGCCGCCGAAGGCCACATCGGCAGGCGATTCCGCTGCGAAGAGGGTCTTGGCCGACGACCTGCCCCTCTTGATGACGGAGACCTCCCCGCCGAACATCTCGGCCACCACGATGTCCCCGTTCCGGTCCACGTCCAGACCGGTGGTGCCATGCATGCCGGTGGCCACGGCCCGGGCCTTCCCTGACCACGGATTGACCCGGTACACCGTGCTGATCGGCATCATCTCTCCAGCGCTGCCCTGGAGTGTGGAGACGTAGAGGTTCCCATCCCGTCCGACCCGCACGTCCGTGGGCACCGGTTCGACGGTGTAGTCCGCCCCGACGACGCAGTCCGGCAGGGCCAAGCCCGAATCCGGAGCACCCAGTTGAGCATCGAAGCCGGCCTTCAGCTCCGCCGTCATCGTGATGGTGGTGGCGGGAAGCACGGCCACCGTGGAGATGCGCCGCGTCTTCAGGTTGACCTTGAGGATCGCGTTCGCCGCGGCATCGGCCACATAGGCGGTGTTCCCGTGGACGTCGAGTTGGTAGGCGTGGGACTCCACGATGCCCCGGTAGCGGTTGAGGGGCAGGCCGGTGGTCTCCTCGAGCACCGCCACCTCGGCGGCACAGGTGGCGTCCAGTCCGCGCAGCCCGTACGTCTTCCGGCGATCGGGATTGTTGCGGTTCTCGTAGGCGATGAAGTCCCGGCTGACCACCGTCCGCTTTCCACGCTCGGAGGTCTTGACGAGATGGCTGGTGGGACCGCGGCCGTAGTCGGACTCGATATGGAAGGTGGAGCCCTTCGACACGTCGATGCCGACCAGCTCGTTGCCCATCTCCTCGCTGACGGGAGGCCGCATCTGGTGGACGGTGGTGACGGTTCCCCGTCTGCTGACCTTGGACAGGGTGCCCGTGAAGCTCTGGGTGACGTAGGCCGAACCGTGGTGGCCGGCTGCAACGGACAGGGGGCCAACGAGACCCTGCGCCACCGTCTCCGGGGCGGGTGGGGTGGGCGAATGGGCCTGGGCGGGTGCTGCGATGAGGGTGACGGCGAGGGCCAGACAACTGGCCGCGGCTGCCGCACGGTGCGTGCGCATGGAGATCCTCCGAAGGGTGAAACGGCTGCCAGTGGACCGTCCCGGGCGGGACGGACCAGTGCCCAAGCGCGGAGCCGGGGGAGGCCTTCAGCGCGCGGGAACAGCAGGAGAGTATGGCCGGGAAGGCAGGCCGGTCCATCCCCGGCCACCGCTCAAAAGACAACCGCCGGACCGACGTGTTGCGGCGTCGGCGTCGGGCCATGTCAGGTCATGTCAAGCTCTCGAATGCACGCATTTTGTGGAGGTTCGAGCCAGATGGGTTCGGAGCTGCACACCCGGCGGCCGCGCCACTGCGGGATCGGGGACCGGCGCCGTGCGGACCGGCCTCCGTTCACTGGCGGGACCTGGTTAGATGACCGCATGCGAGCTTTCGGATACACGGAGTACGGCGGTCCCGAGGTCATGCACCACCTCGAGATGGAGGACCCGATGCCCGGTGAGGGGCATGTGCTGATCCGCCTGGCCGCCGCCGGCGTGAACCCGGCGGACATCAAGGTCCGGTCGGGGTTGCGCCGGGATCGGATCGAGGTCCGGTTCCCCATGCCCATGGGCCGTGAGGCGGCCGGGGAGGTGCTCGGCGTCGGCCCCGGGGTCACCGGGTTCCGTCCCGGAGACGCGGTGTTCGGCTCGACGGCGGCCGGGACGGGTGCGTTCGCCGAACAGGTCCTGCTCAGTGCGGCCGGCACGGCGCTGCGACCCGAGGCGGTCTCCACGGAACAGGCGGCCTCCCTGCCGGTGTCCGTGTGCACCGCCTTCGACGCCCTGGGCGAGCTCGATCTTCCCGACGGTGCCACGCTCCTGGTGCTCGGAGCCGGGGGCGGCGTGGGGACGGCCGCCTGCGGCTTGGCTCGGGACCGCGGGCTGATCGTGCTGGGCGTGGCCTCGGAAGCCAAGCGGCCGATCGTCGAGGAACTGGGCGCGCGCCATGTGGTCAAGGGGGACGGCTGGACCGAGAGGGTGCGGGCCCTGGCCCCGGACGGGGTGGACGGCGTGATCGACACCGTGGGCGGTGGGACCCTGCGCGAAGCAGCAGGACTCCTCCGGGCCGGCAGCGGGGCAGGAGAGTCCGGGCAGGGTTCCGGGCGGGGAGGGGCAGAGCGGGGACAGTCCGGCCCGAACCGTCCGTGCGTGCTGCCGCTGCGCAGTGTGGCCGACTACGACCTGGCCCGCGAGCTCGGCGGGGCGCCCGTCACCCGCCGCCGCACCACCGCGGTCTACTCGCAGGTCGCCGAGCTGGTGGCCGCGGGGCACTTCACCCCCGTGGTCTCCACCGTCTATCCGTTCGAGGATGCGGCGGAGGCGGTGGCCGCCGTCGAGTCCGGCAGTCCCGTGGGCAATGTGGTGGTGACCGGCTGAGGATTGCGGGTGGCTCTGATGGCGGTCGACCGCGCGAGGTCAGACGGCGGTGACCCAGGGCCGCAGGAGTTCGCCGAGGTGCTCCTCGGAGCGATAGGGCACCACGTCGAAACCCCCGAGGCCGGCACCGGCCTCGGGACGCCGGCCCCAGTCCTGACGGAACTCGAGCACTGCGACCTCGTGGTCCACGAGCGTCACCACCACGCTACGGCGGCCCGGCGGGGTGGCCTCGATGACCAGGGTGGCGGCAGACTCCCAATAGAGCCGCGCAGCGGGGCCGCCATCGGGCGGGCATGCCCGAGGTGCCCATGAAGTGCCCGACGACCACGAGGGCCAACCCGCCGAAGAAGCCCACGGACCAGGCGATGCCGCTGGCCGGCGTCGGGCCTCCGGCGGCGAAGACATTGGCCACGGGAGTGGAGAGTCCCATCAGGACGAAGCCTGCGCCCATGGGGACCATGGCCGGTCCGTGGTGGCCTGCGTAGATGAGGGGTCGGGAGAGCCACCGGCGGTTCCAGCCGGCGTAGGCACCCCAGCCCAGCACCAGGGAGACCGCGCCGATCAGGATGAAGAACCACACGATGCCGCTCCCTCCTCGGATGGTCAGTGACGCGTGCCGCCACCGCAGGGCACCGCCGCCGAGTGTATCGACGATGGACCTCCGAACACTGACAATCCGGAGGCATTCTGGTTACGGTGGCCTCGGTGGTGCGGAAGATGCGGCTACGAGTGCTTCGGGTTCGTTGCAGATCTCCCACACCGAACTACGTCCAGACGTCACAGGAGGAACACCATGCCCCGTCCGATCGTCAGCAAGGCCAGCACCCAGTGGGACGGCGACCTCTTCACCGGTTCCGGGACCACCGCCCTCGAGACGTCCAAGGCAGCCTCCTTTGACGTGAATTGGAAGGCCCGGGCCGAGGAGGCGGGGTCCACCACGAACCCCGAGGAACTGCTCGCCGCCGCCCACTCCACCTGCTACACCATGCAGTTCTCCAACATGCTCAAGGAGAACGGCACCGCCCCCACCCACCTGGAGACCACCGCGGACGTCACCTTCGAGGCCGGCGTCGGCATCACCGGCATCATGCTGGTCGTCAAGGGCCAGGTCGAGGGGATCTCCACCGAGGACTTCGTGAAGATCGCGGACCAGGCCAAGGACCAGTGCCCGGTGTCCCAGGCGCTCGCCGGCGTCAAGGACATCACCGTGGACGCCACCCTGGCCTGAGGCGAGGCCACTGTGGCCTGAGAACGGGTGGTTGCCCTCTCAGGCGAACAACCCCGCCACGAGTTCGTCCGAGCGGCGCTGGCCGGCCGGATCGCTCATGCCGCCGGTCACCAGCAGCTCATCGGCGCCGGTGAAGTCCACCAGCGACTCCACCGCCGCGCGGACCTCGTCCGGGGTGCCGTGGATCCCGGAGGCGAGGTTCTCCTCCACGCGCCGCCGGTCGCGGTCGGTGACGGAGCCGGCGTCGCTCCCGCTGCGCAGCCTCGCCCGGATGTCCGTGACGGGTTCCAGGGCGCGGAACTCGCCCTTCACCCTCGACTGGGCCAGCGCCCAGGCCTCCGGCAGGACCAGGTCCCGCGCCGCCTCGCGGGTGTCCGCCACGGCGAGGTTCACCGAGACGATGACGTAGGGCTCCGCGAACCATGGGGAGGGGCGGAAGTCGCGGCGGTAACGGGCGAGGCCTTCATGTCCCCCTTCGCCGCGGCGCTGAAACAGGGACGGCCCGCCCACGACGACGGCCAGCCCGGCCTCCGCGGCCCAGCGCAGCCCCTGCCCGGTCGCCAGGACGAACACCGGGGTGGCCGCACGGTCCTGGGGGCGTGCGGTGAACGGACCGGTGCCGCCGAGGAACCGCAGCAGTTCGGCGAGGTCCTCCGGGAACTGCTGCGCGGCCTCCTTGTCCCGGCGCAGCGCCGCCCGGACGGCCGGGGTGAAGCCCACGGAGCGGCCCAGGCCCAGGTCGATGCGTCCGGGGTACAGGGCTTGGAGGGTGGCGGTCTGCTCGGCCACGACCAGGGGCTGGTGATTCGGCAGCATGACCCCGCCGGAGCCCACGCGGAGCCGGTCCGTGGCTGCGGCGATGGCGGTCATGAGCAGGGTAGGCGCGGAGCCGGCGATGCCGGGCACGCCGTGGTGCTCGGCCACCCAGAACCGGGAGTATCCCAGCTCCTCCGCCCGTTGGGCCCGGGCGATGACCCTCTTCAGCACCTCGGCCTCGGTGGACCCCTCGATCGTGTTGGCGCGGTCGAGGAGGGACAGGGGCAGGCTGGCAGGGTGCGAGGTCATGTCCGGCATAACGGGATCGTCGCACGGAATATTGCCGGGACCGGCGGACCCGGAGGCCGGCCGTGGGACCTGCCGGCCGACGTCGGGCCTTGCTACCGTGCGCGCATGGCCGTCATCTACGAAACCGCCGCCACCCTCAACGGATTCCTCGCGACCGAGGACGACTCCCTGGACTGGCTCTTCGAGATCCCCGGAGAGCAGCCGGACATCACGGACTTCATGGACTCGGCTGCCGCCATGGTGATGGGCTCCACCACCTATGAATGGGTGCTGGCGGCCGAGGACCTCGTGGCCCATCCGGAGAAGTGGGTCTCGTCCATGGGGCGGAAACCGGTGTTCGTGTTCTCCACCCGGGAGCTGCCCGTTCCGGCCGGCGCAGATGTGCGGATCCTCGACGGCGACGCCGGCCGGCACCTTCCCGAGATCCGGGCGGCAGCCGGAGACGGCGACATCTGGATGATGGGCGGCGGGGGGCTGGCCGCCCAGTTCCTGGCGGCCGGCGCGCTGGACCGGATCGCCATCACCCTGGCACCGGCGACCCTGGCCCACGGGAGGCCGTTGTTCTCCGGCGACGTGTTCTGGGACCGGCTGCGGCTGCGGTCCGCCGAGAAGATCGGGGAGTGGGCCCGGCTCGTCTATGACGTCACCCCTGCCGAGCCCGGCACGACTCCGACGACCATGCCGTCTCCCTGAGGTAGTCCGCGGGACCGGTTCGTCATCACGTGAAGAGACGAAAACGTTCTTCTCTGTTGTATTAGTGTGTGGCACACAGTAAAGTGTGAGGCGTGAACGAAGAACTGGCTTCCGCCCTCGCCACCCACCGGCAGGAATTGCGGCGCGGCACCCTCGTGGTTGCCTGCCTGCTGGCCTGCCGAACCCCTCGCTACGGGTACGCCCTGCTGGAGTACCTCGCGTCCGCGGGCCTGGACGCGGAGGCCAACACGCTCTACCCGCTGCTGCGCCGACTGGAAGGTCAAGGTCTCCTGAAGGCGGAGTGGAACACGGAGGAGCCCCGTCCACGGAAGTACTACAGCCTCACCGAGGACGGAGCCGGGATGGCGGACGAGCTCCGGGACGAATGGACACGACTGACGGCCAGCATGGCCACCCTCTGGAAGGAATCACCACGATGACCGCATTGACCCGTCGTTACATTGACCAGGTCGTCGCGCATCTGCCCGAAGGACCGCGCGAGGACATCTCCCGTGAGTTGGCCGCCCTGATCTCGGACATGCAGGAGGAGCGGCTCGCCACCGGAGCCGGTGAGTCTGCCGCCGAGCGTGACGCCCTGGAGGAGCTCGGTGACCCGGCCCGGCTGGCCGCCCGGTACCGCAACGCCCCGAACTACCTGATCGGGCCCGAGCTGTACCCGGTCTACGTCCGCTCACTGCAGTGGCTGGTGCCGGTGGTCCTGGTGGTGTGCCTGATCGCCAACATCGTGGTGTATTCCACCACGGAGCCCGAGGGACATATCGGGGCCATGATCGGGCAGATCGTGGGGCCGCTGATCAGTGCGATGTTCTGGCTCCTGGGATCCGTGACCCTGTTCTTCTGGGTCTTCGAACGCGTTGCCCAGCCTCGGGACCGGGCCGCCGTCGCACGGGACGGAGCCCGGCACTGGAGTGTCGACGACCTGGAGATCGAGGTGGCCCACGCACGGGAAGCCCGCTCGGAGGCCATCGGTGGTCTGGTCATGCTGCTACTCCTGGCTCTGGTGCCGCTGATCCCGACCACGTTCTTCTATGTGGGGCATTTGAACGACGGCGGACCGTTCGTCAACCAGGATCTGTGGTCCTTCTGGCTCCCGGCCTACTACGTCCTCCTCGCAGTGGAGGCGATGCTGGGCATCTGGACGATCGTCCGGGGCCGCACCACTCGGCCCCGACTGGCGGCCAGGGCTGCGCTCGACGTGGCGGCCGGTGTGTTCTTCACCGTGCTGGTCCTGACGCAACAGGTCATCGACCCCGCGATCGACTCGGACATCCTCCAGACCTCCGGCGCCGCGGACTGGGTGGACGTGCTCTATCTGGTCGTCATCTGGGGAGTCGTCCTCTGGGATCTGTATGTCTGCGTGAAGATCTGGCGGACCGTGGGAGTGCCGGAACGCCTGGTCACGGCGTGATAACGGCGTGAGTCGTGCGCAGCGTGTTTGTGCGGGCTGATTCGACCCAGACGGCGGTCAGGTGCTGTTCAGGCGGTCGCAAGGTTGCGGTTTAATAACGAGTGTGTACCTTTAAGTAACGGTCCGATAACCCCAGCGGATGTCGGACGGTGACCCATTCCAGCCTGTGAAGGCCACGGGGTGAGCGCTGTCCGGATCCGGGGACCGCCGTGTGTACACCGTCGTCAATCAAGGTATGAATCCATGAACTACCCCACCCGCCGTGACCGCCTCGCCGCCGAGCTGCAGGCCCGCCGGTCCCGCCGTCGCCGCTCCCTAACTGTCGGCGCCCTCGGCGTGACCACCGCTGCTGGCGCCCTGCTGGCCGGGGTGGCCCCCGCCTCCGCCAACGATGGCTCGCAGCAGGCCTCGTCCTACCAGGACTGGAGCTACCAGGGTGAGTCGACTGGCTCGGCCTCCTCCACCTACTCATCGTCCAGCTCTGCCGCGGACTACTCCAGCGCCTCGGCCGGATCTTCGAGCGAGGGTGCCACCTACCAGCTGGCCTCCTACTCCTCGACATCCGGCTCTTACGGAGCAGCGGCGGACTGGGCCGTATCCACCGCCAATGACTCCTCTGTGGGCTACACCTACGGCGGCAACGGGCCGTCCGCCTATGACTGCTCCGGATTCACACAGAGCGCCTTCGCTCAGGCCGGCGTGGACATCCCGCGGACCTCCGGCGCGCAGTACTCCGGGGCTAACCAATATGTGGGGTTGGACGAGCTGCAGGTCGGTGACCTGGTGTTCTGGTCCAACAACGGGTCGGCCTCCGGCATCTACCACGTGGCTGTGTACGTGGGTGACGGAAAGATCGCCCACGCCCGCAACTACACCGAGGGTGTCTCCGTCACCGACGTGGACTACAGCCCTTGGAACATGATGGGCACGGCCGCCCGGTACTGATCCGATTCCGTAGCCACTCTCATCGTGCCGGGCCACAGTGATCACCACTGTGGCCCGGCACGATTGGTGTGACTGTACTGAACCGAATGTCCGGAAAGGGTCAGCCGAACCGCTGACTGCGCAGCAACTCGTCGGCGCGCCGCGCCACATCGGCCTGCTGGGTGGTCAGGGTCGTCACCAGGCGTCGCACGTGGCGGGCGCGGGCCTCCCATGCCTCTCCGCGCTGTTCCCGGCGCGGCAACCGTTCCAGGGCGTCCACCTCGCGCCAGGCGGTGACCAGCGCGGATTCGTAGAGCCGCTGGTCGGCCTGCTCGGCCCGGCCACCGGTCGCCGAGTCCAGGCCGAGCACCGCGACCATGTCCAACCGGGACAGGTCCAGGCCCAGGGCGAGCTGCTCGAGGTCTGTGCGCAGCCCGGCCAGTTGACGGCGGACCGCTGCGGTGCCCACCCGGCGCCGGCCGGCTTCAACCACGGCCAGGCCGAGCATGATGACGGTCAGGATCCCGGTCCACGCGCTGAGGAAGACCGCCCAGAACACGGCTGCCGGGCTCACGTTGTCCACGGAGAGGCGGTTGTACTCCATGGCCCGTCCCAGGTCCTCCAGCTCGTAGGCGATCCACCAGCCGAGGGAGACATCAGCCATGTCACCGGTGCCGTGCACCGTGGGTTCGGTTCCGGTGAAGGCGTAGGCGCCCAACCTGCTGCTGACGCCCATGCTGAACTCGCCGGTGAGGAAATTGTCGAACGCGTACGTGCCGTCCTGCAGGATCCACACGGGCAGGATGGCCTGGCCCAGGGCGACGTCACCCGTTCGTGGATCCAGCACCTCCGGGAACTCTGCGGCCACGTCCTGCTTCACCTGTTGCTGCGCCTCGAGCAGGTCCCAGTAGTCGATGGCGATGCGATGGTCATATTCCGGGTCCGGTGCATAGTCGATGTATTGCTCGGCGGGGAGGACGGCCACTGTCAGCTCGACGTCGGCCGGCAGCAGTGCGCCCTCGTCGCTGTATTCGAGGGACTTCGCCATGAGTTCGCGAACGTAGTCCAGGTCCAGGCTCTCCGCGTGGGTCTGCGGCTCGGTGTCCCGAGGCTCCACCGGTCCGGCCAGTGCCGCCGGATCGCCGTAGACCTGCAGGCCCGCCAGGGGGCGGTCACCGGTGAGGGTCCGACCGTACTGGATGTGGCTGTCCTCGATCTGCGCTGAGACCACGAATCCGACCCCGAGGGAGAACAGCAACGGCAGTACGAGGACGAGCAGGCCGTAGGGAACCCTGGCTGCAGCTGCCGACGCCGGAGGTGGCGGCGTCGGCTGGCCGTGCTTCGCATGGCGATCGATCACCTCCAGCACCCGCTCGGTGGCCTGCAGGGGGCCGAGGTCGACGCCGTGACCCAGACCCAGGGCGGTGCGCAGGCCCGTGAAGGAGTCGGTGGCCCCGGCCGTGGCGGCGGAGACCCTGGCACGCGAACGCTCGTCCACCGCCTCGTTCACGGTCCGCACATGGGTGGCGTTGGGGATGGTCTTCGGTGAGGCCACGTGCCGGGACATCCGGAGGGCGGTGGCGCGGACGTCCTGCTCCACGGCGTTCCACCGTTCCAGCAGGTCACCGTGCCGGGAGACCAGCTCCGCGGCCTGTTCCTCCGCATGCTGGTCGGCGACCTCCTGGGCGATGGCCAACAGGCGCGCTCGGTGCGCCTCCAGCGCGCGCGCCTCGGCCGGGTAGCGGTCATGATGCGCGAGCACCTCGTCGATGGACTGGAGCAGGGGCAGCGCAAGCCGATCCAGGACGGACCGGGACCCGGCATGGCCGGAGCGGACCTCGGCGGCCTGGGACAGGACGTCGGCCCGGCGTTGCAGGTCCAGGGTGTCCGCCGCGAACTGCTGGAGATCGGCCTCGAGCCGCTCCGCGGTCCGGGCCTTCAGAGGCGGGGAGGTGCGGTCTAGGTCCGCCACCAGAGACTGCTCCGTGCGGGCCAGGTCACGGGTGAGCTCGCGGACCCGCTTCCAGTCGTTCTGCAACCTCGCGTGCAGGTGCCGATCGTGCTGGGACCCGGCCACCTCCACCCGCAGCTGCAGGGTCTCCAGCTCCAGGACGGCCCGGGCCAGCCGCAGTTGGGCCTCGCCGAAGGCCCGGTACCTCGCGCGCTCGTCACGGCGCCGGCCGATCCAGCGGTACATGACCAGGATGGCGATGAACATCGGCAGTGCGGCCAGGGGAGCCCACAGCAGCGGGGTGCGGATGCCGGAGTCGAACTTCAGGTCTGCGGCCGTCAGGGCGGCGCCGATGATCGCGTGGGGTCCGTGGCCGAGGGTCCTGTTGTTGACGAAGGTCTCGCGGATGGTGGCGGCGGTCGAGTAGTCGTCGCCATAGTCCTCCCCGGCGAAGGCCACACGGGTGGCGTCATGCAGCGAGAGGTCCGGATCCTCGGGATCATCCCCGATGGAGAGCATGATGTCCGCATCACCGGTCTCGCCGTTGCTGTACTCGTCCCACTCCAGTTCGCGCTCGACCACGTGCAGGGTGAACGGCTCATGGCCCAGCGCGATCCCCTCGGCAGCGGCCTCCACCGATTCCTGGGTGATGCCATGGGGCAGCCCCTCGTCCACCACGAAGGTGATGGGTTCCGTGGGCTGGGCGGTGACCTGCTGGAGGCCGATGGCACCGAGCACCACGGAGACGCCGGCCAGGGACACGGCCAGAAAGGGGAAACGGGAAGGGGGCCGCCGGCGCAGCGGGCGGCCGGGGGGTCGCTGCGAGGGGCCGGGCACGGGCGCCATTCTATGGGCTCGGATGGCCTGGGCGCGGATGGCTTCAGGACCGTGACCCGTAGGATGCCAGCAGGTGAGAGCCGGTTCCGCGGACCCGATCCACTCACCCCACCCCGCCGTCCCCTCCCTGAGGAGCCATCCCGTGACCCAGACCCCGGCGCCCCGCACGGACGAAGAGATCCGTCCCTACCTGCAGTCGCTGGGACTGCCGGGCCTGGTGGACCTGCACGTGCACTTCATGCCGGACACCGTCCAGGAGAAGGTCTGGGCCTTCTTCGACCGGCAGGGCGAGGATGGTGGACTGCCGTGGCCCATCGCCTACCGCGCGGGGATCGAGGAGCGTGTCCGCCGCCTGGACGCGCTGGGCGTCACCGCCTACACCACCCTCAACTATGCGCACCGGCCCGGAATGGCCTCCTGGCTCAACGAGTTCTCCACCGCCTTCGCGGCCTCCCATCCGCACGCCATCCACTCGGCCACGTTCTACCCGGAGCCGGACGGGACGTCGGCGGGACAGCAGGTCGCGGACGCCCTGGGGGCCGGCGTCAAGGCCTTCAAGGTGCACGTCCAGGTCGGCGGGTTCTCCCCGCTGGACCCCGCCCTGGAGGAGGCCTGGGCACTCCTGGAGCAGGCAGGGACACCGGTGGTCATCCACTGCGGCGACGGCCCGCACCGGGGCGAGTTCACCGGGATCGGCCCCGTCCGGGCGCTCGCCGACCGCCATCCCGGCCTCGTGCTGGTGATCGCGCACGCAGGCCTGCCCGACTACCGGTCCTTCGCCGAACTGGCCGCCGAGCATCCGAACGTCTACCTCGACACCACCATGGTCGGCACCACGGCGATGGAGCTGCGCGCCCCGATCCCGGCGGACTACCCGGAGAGCATGGCCGCACTGGACGGCAAGGTGGTCTTCGGCTCGGACTTCCCCTCGATCCCCTACCCCTACAGCCACCAGATCGAGGCCCTCGTGGGCTGGGGACTCGGGGACGAGTGGATGCGCAACGTCCTGTGGAACACCCCGCGCCGGCTGCTCAGCTACTGACCACCCCGGTAGGTGCGTGGCGTCCGCCCCAGTACCGTGCGGAAGTCCCGGCTCAGATGGGCGTGGTCGGCGTAGCCGAGCTCGGCGGCGATGTCCGCGATCGTGACGGCCGGCTCCTCACGCAGCCGGACCGCCGCCTCCTGCTGCCGGTACCGGCGGATGATCGCCAGCGGGGTCACGCCCACATGGCTGCGGGCGAGCCGCTGGACACCGCGGACCGAGACGCCGAGCCGCCCGGCGACTTGCTCCACCCGCACGATCGACCGATCCGTCGCGATCAGCTCCTCCATCGCGTTGGCAAGCCGGCCCGCCGCGTCCGGCGGGACCATCCGGTCCTCCGCCCACCGGGCGAAGGCCGAGGCGGCCTCACCCCGGGCGGTCGCGCCGTCGTCGTGCGCCATGGCGGCCTCCACCGAGGCCAGCAGGTCAGGGGCCACGAAGGGCGCCTCGGTGTCCCGGAGCCGGTCCGGCTCCAGGTTCAATTGCACGACGCCGGCCGGGCGCAGCAACGCGCCCACCGCCCAGCCGGTGCCCGTCAGGTCGCGGAACGAGGCCCGGGTGGATGGACCCGTGAGGGACACCGCGCCGGGCTGGACAACGAGGTTGGAGGCGGGGAACGGCAGGACCTCCTGGCGTGAGGTCCGGCCCGGGGCCAGGTTCCACTGCGGGATCCAGAACCAGCGCAGGAGAGCCTCGAGTCCGGCAGGGGCTGGGACGCGGTGGAAGGTGGGGAGCCGGGTCGGGTAGAGGATGCCGCGGGGATCATCCGGCGTGGTCACGGGTGGCGCTCCTCTCGGACTGGGTGGCTGGGTGGGCGGCTGCGAGGTGGCCGCGGGGAATGCTGCGTGGCCGGCGGAGGGGTGATCCCGCAGGTGTCGCGAATCTGCAAGCCCCGGGGTGGAACCCGGGTCTACGGTGAGTCCATGAATGAACAGGACATGCCCCGGCTCGGGGTCACTGGAGAGCATACGACTGCCGGCGTGCCGGCGGGATACACGAGCCTGACTCCGTTCCTGGCGGTGGCCGGGGCGAAGGAGGCCATCGAGTTCTACCGGGAGGTCTTCGGCGCCCGCGTCCTGGGCGTCACCGAGATGGGCGGCGTGGTGGTGCATGCCGAGCTGGACTTCGGCCAGGGCCGGTTGCAGCTGGGTGAGCCCCACCCGGACTTTGGGCTGGTGCCGGCCCCCGCCGGTGACGAGGACTGCTACTCGATGGGGCTGTACTGCGCGGACGTGGACGGCCTGGTGGCCCGGGCGCAGCGGGCGGGGGCGACCGTCCGTGAGCCGCTGAGCACCTTCGTCTCCGGGGACCGCTTCGCCTCCATCCGGGATCCCTTCGGCATCCGGTGGTCGCTGATGTCCCGTGTGGAGGACCTGACCGAGGCGGAGAGTGGACGGCGGGTCGCCGAGTGGGCGGCCGCGCAGGGCTGACGCAGGAGCGCCAGGGATCCATAGCTCTCGTGGTGCAGCCTGTCCTTCAGCCGGTTACTCCGAGCGGGGCACGGAGGGCAGGTCCCGGACGGCAGGACCCTCCAGCTGGGCCCCATCGGCACTGAACCGGGAGCCGTGCAGCGGGCAGTCCCAGGAGCATTCCGCATCGTTCCACCGCAGGATGCCGCCCAGGTGCGGGCACACCGCCGAGACCTTTCTGGTGGTGCCGTCCACGGTGGAGACCCCCACCGGAGTGGTGCCCTGACGGCCGACGATCCCCTCGCCCTCGGCCGGGGGGTCATCCGGCAGCGGGTGCAGTTCGGCCGAGGCCCAGCCGGTGGTCGCCTCCCTGCCGACGCCGAGGGCGTCCTTCAGCCCGGTCAGCAGGTCGGACGGGGTGGTGAGACGCCGGCCCAGGGTGGTGGCCCAGGGGATCTGGCCGCCGAGCAACTCGGCGGTGATGGCCAGCGCCGCCGCCACGGCGTTCGTCATGCCCCACTTGTTGTAGCCGGAGGCCAGGTAGATCCCGCCACCCCCGCGCGGCAACGTGCCGATGAACGGGATGAGGTTGGCCGAGCGGTAGTCCTGGGCGGACCAGGAGTGGGTGCGCTGGGCACCGGGGAAGTGCTCGGCGGTCCAGGCCTCGAGGTCCTCCACTGCGGCCCGCGGCGAATCCTGCCGGCCGACCACGTGACCGTTGCCGCCCACCAGCAGTAACTCCTCGTCGCCGAGGGGCGCGGTGCGCAGCGAGCGGGAGGGGGCGTCGGCGCTGAGGTACATCCCCTGCAGCAGGCCTTCGGGTGATCCGGGGATGCGGTAGGCCTGGGCATAGGACCGCTGCGGCTGGAGCTTGGCGAAGTAACCGCCGCGGTCCAGGACCGGTGTCCCCGTGGCGAGCACGAGGTGGTCGGCCTGCACCTCTCCGTGGGTGGTCTCCACGGTGAGGGGGGAGCCGATCCCCGCCCCGGTGACGCGGACACCCTGGATCAGGCTCCCGCCGCGCTCGCGGAGCTCGGTGGCCAGGGCGTCCAGGACCTCCATCGGATGGAACTGGGCCTGCTCGTCGAGCGTGATCGCGCCGGTCACGTGGAACGGCAACTCCGTCTCGTCCGTCCACGTGACCGGAAGGCCGGCGGTCTCGGCAGCCCGCTGTTCGCGCCGCAGGGACTCGGCTCCCTGCGAGCTGGTGGCGTAGGTGTAGGCCCGGCGCCTCTGAAACGGGACGCCACGCTCCTCGAGGTAGCGCAGCAGCCACGACTGGCCCTCGCGGTTGCCGTCCACGTAGGCACGCAACACCTGGTCCGACTGGTGCCGGCTGATCTGGGAGAGGGTGGTGCCCTGCAACAGGGACAGCTTGGCTGTGGTGTTCCCGGTCGCCACCGCCCCCACCGTGCGGGCTTCCAGCACGGCGACCCGCTGGCCCGCACGTGCCAGGAGCACCGCCGTGGTCAGACCGGTCAGGCCGGCACCGGCCACCACCGTGTCATAGTCGGCCCCCGGGATGAACTGCTCGGTTCCGCCGGCGGGGACGGGGTGGGTGTCCAGCCATAGTGAATGCACGCTGTTCGCCTCTCTGCTCCGATGCTCGGTACGCTACGGCGACGAGTCCGGGTGGTCGCGGACGGCCGGCGCCACCGTGCCAGCATGACACCATGGCAACCTCGACGACCACAGCGGAGAGGCTGGCTGAGGGCGGGCGTCTCCGCACCCTCCAGCGGCAACCCGTGCTCCGGTCAGCCGTCTGATCCCACCAGGGCCGCGGCCGGCGTCGTGCCCTGGACGGAAGGCTGTCCGCCAGAACCGGCGCCCTTGACGGCGAAGCGCTCGCGGAGCAATGGCATGACGAGGCGGCCGAAACGTTCGGCCTCCTCGGCGTGCGGGTAGCCGGACAGGCAGAAGCTGGAGCAGCCGGCGTCCACGAACTCGGTGATCTTGTCCGCCACCTGTTCCGGGTTGCCGACGATCGCGATGCCCGCCCCGTGGCGCACGGTGGCGATGCCGCTCCACAGGTGCTCGTCCACCAGATGGCCCTCGGCCTGGGCGAGCTCCTTCATGCGGTCGTTGGCCTTCGATTCGCTCCAACGCCCCTGGACCGATTCCCGATGCTCCGCGCTGGCAGCCGAGATCAGGTCCTCGGCGGCGGCCCAGGCCTGTTCCTCGGTCTCGCGGACGATCACCTGCAGGCGCATGCCGAAGTCCAGGGTGCGGCCCTTCTCCGCGGCGCGGGCGGTCATGTCCTGGACGTTCTTCGCGATGTTGGCCGGGGTGTCCCCCCAGAACAGGTGCACGTCGGCATGGCTGGCGCACAGCTCACGAGCCGCCTCGGACATCCCGCCGAGGTAGAGCGGCGGATGCGGTGCCTGGACCGGCCGGGGCTGGACGTGGACGCCGCGGGCGGTGAAGTACCGTCCCTCCACGTCGAAGGGCTCGTCCCGGGTCCAGGCGTCCTTGAGGATCTCGACCGTCTCCGTTAGCACGTCGTAGCGCTCGTCATGGTCATAGAACAGCCCGTCCGCGGCCATCTCGGCGGAGTCACCACCGGTGATGAGGTTGACGCGCAGCCGGCCACCGGAGAGCTGGTCGAAGGTGGACAGCATCTTGGCCATGACGGGAGGGGCGATGAACCCGGCCCGGGCTGCCACGAGCATGTCGATCTTCTGCGTCCGCGCCGAGACCATGGCACAGGAGATGTACGCCTCGTAGCACTCGGGCATCACGGGGACGAGGAGGTAGGTGAAGCCGGCGTCCTCGGCGGTCTGCGCGATGTGGGTGAAGAGATCCAGGCTGGGCGGCGTGGAGGCGGCGGAGTCCCCGATCCGCGCGGTGTCTCCCATCGTGGGGATGAACCAGCCGAAGTCGATCTCTGTACTCATGCCTCGTGCGCCCTTCTGTCTGCAATCTGTGGCCCGGCGCACAGCAGCTGTGATCCCGGGCCCGTCCTCCGTGACATCCACGATGGTGCTCCGGCCGGGCAAAGACAAGGGACATCTGAGTGTCATCGGCGTGAACATCCGTTGGGGAGTTCCGGGAAGACGCCGGCCATTCCGGGTCCTACTCCGGGTCGGTCACGTCCGCGAGCCTCGCACCGAGCGCCTCGACCAGCCGGTCGGCGTCGACCGTCACGGCCGCGCCCGGAGCTCCCGCGCCGATGGAGACCTGCACGCCCGAGAGGGCGACGTCGGCGATGACGGGCCAGGCCGTCGTCGCGCCGAAGGGCGTGATGGAGCCGCGGGGATACCCGGTGACCTCCAGGGCCTCGGCCGCCGAGGGCATGGACAGACGGTTCACCCCCAGCAGCGCCCGCAGCTTGGGCCACGAGATGCTGCGGCCGCCCGGCACGAGGACGAACAGGAAGTCGTTCTCGCCGCGGCGCACCACCAGCGACTTGATCAGCCGGCCCGGCTCGACCCCGCGGGCCGCGGCCGCCTCGGCCAGGGAGGAGACCGGGCCGTGCTGTGTCAGGGTGTACTCCAGGCCGGAATCCATGATGGCCGGGAGGCCCGCAGGCTGGTCGGAATCAGGTTGATCGGATGCGGGCTCGCTGCAGTGGGGCTGGTTGTTCACGGCGTCAGCGTAGCGGTTCGGGACCGCGCGGAGATGCGCCGACTCTGCTGTTCGACGGAACACTCCGTGCACGACGTCGGCGCCTGAGTCAGGTCTGGACCGAGCGGGCCCGCTCAGGCGCGGTCGGTGATCTCGGTGGCTCCGGAGTGCTCGGCGCAGTGCGCACAGCAGTACATGGTGCCGGAGACCTCCGCGCCGTGCCCGAGGATGCGGCATCCGCAGTGGGCGCACGCCGGTGCCATGGTGTGGATGGCGCATTCGAAGCTGTCGAAGGTGCCCTGCCGTTCGCCCATGGTGATGGTGAACGCCTTGTCGTAGTCGTTGCCGCAGGTGTCGCAGACGGCCATGATGACCCCTTTCATCGGGTGGAGTCGGGTGGAGGTGTGCGGTCCGTCCAGCGTAGGAGCGCCCGACGCCGGCCGTACAGGTCTCCAGACCGGTGCGGTCCGGTTGCGGTCCGGTGCAGTCCGGCGAGGTGTTCCGGGCCGGTTCGCCCGACTCAAGCACCCGACTCAAGTCCACCCGACAGACGCTCACCCGGATTCGCCAGGCGCGAAGGAAGACTCGGATGTGCTCGGAATGGGTTGGCAGCACTCCGCCAGTCCGACAGGGTGGGGGTATGGCTACTTACACCACGACGAATCCGACCACCGGAGCGATCGAACGAGAGTTCCCGAAACTGGACGAGGCCGGGGTGCAGGACGTGCTGCACCGCTCCGACGCCGCCTTCCCCGGCTGGCGCTCGACCGCGGTCCGGGAGCGTGCCGAGATACTGACCAGGGTGGCCGACGCCTACGCGGACCGCAAGGAGGAGCTGGGTCGGCTCATCGCCACCGAGATGGGCAAGCCGCTGGGCGAGGCCATCGGTGAGGCCGAGCTGGCCGGAGAGATCTACCGCTGGTACGCGGAGCACGGGCCGGACCTGCTGGAGCCGGAGGCACTGGACCCGCAGGGTGCCGAGGAATCGCTGGTCACCACGGAGCCGGTCGGGCCGCTCGTGGGCGTGATGCCGTGGAACTATCCCTACTACCAGGTGGCCCGGTTCGCCGCGCCGAACCTGATGGCGGGCAACACGGTCATCCTGAAGCATGCCGAGATCTGTGCCGCCTCCGCCCAGGTCATGGAGGAGATCCTCCATGCCGCCGGCGTGCCCGAGGACGTGTACATCAACGTCTTCGCCGGTCACGAGCAGATCGCCACCATGATCGCCGACCCCCGCGTCCACGGGGTGTCCCTGACGGGCAGCGAGCGGGCCGGCGCCGCCGTGGCGGAGACGGCCGGGAAGAACCTCAAGAAGGCCGTGCTGGAGCTCGGCGGATCGGACGCCTTCATTCTGCTGGAGGATGCCGACGTCGGCCGGGTGGCCCGCACTGCCGCCAAGGCCCGGCTCTCCAATGCCGGGCAGGCGTGCAACTCTCCCAAGCGGATGATCGTGCTGAACTCCCAGCTCGAGGACTTCGTGGCCACCGTGACCTCGGTCTTCTCCGAGGCGACCATCGGCGACCCCCTGGAGAAGGGGGTCCGGGTGGGCCCGCTGTCCTCGGTGAAGGCGCGGGACACCGTGGTGGACCAGGTCAAGCGGGCCGTGGAGCAGGGTGCAACCCTGCACACCGGCGGTGATGCCCTCGAGGGTGACGGTGCCTTCATGCGTCCGGCGGTACTGACCGGGATCACCCCGGAGATGGACGCCTACTCCGAGGAGATCTTCGGCCCGGTGGCCATGGTCTACGGCGTCGACTCCGAGGAGGAGGCCGTCCAGTTGGCCAATGACGTGGGCTTCGGCCTCAGCGGATCGGTGTGGGGCAGTGACGTCGGTCGGGCTCAGGCGGTCGCCGACCGGTTGGCCGTGGGCATGGCCTACGTCAACGAGCACGGAACCACCCTGCCCGGGCTGCCCTTCGGCGGCGTGAAGCGCTCCGGCTTTGGCCGCGAGCTCGGGCGCTGGGGCATGGGCGAGTTCGTCAACACCCGGTTGCGCCGGACCGCGCGGTCCTGAGCTCGGTCTAACTGACGTCAGGGCGACGGCACGCCGCGGCGGAAGCGGGGACTGCCGGACGGGCTCACCGGCGCCGATGGCGCACGGCGCGCGCGGACATGACGCCCGCCCCCAGGGCGCGGACCCGGTCCTGCAGCCCCCGGTCCGCGGTGGCCACCACCACTCTGCGTCCGGGGTCGGCGGCGAACAGACGCCCGACGACGGCCACCACCTCGTCGTCGCCCTCGCCCGGGGCGTCGAGCACCTGGACCCCCTCCACCGACTCAAGGCCGCGGGCCTTGCCCTCGGCGACCAGGACGATCCCGGGACGGACCCGCGGTGTCCCGGGGCCGGCGTCGGGCGCCTCGAGGCCGTCCCGGGCCAGGACGGCGAGGTGGTCCCGGAGCCGGGAGGTGGCGCCCAACCGGTCTCTCCACCAGCCGTCCGGGACGGAGCCGACCACGTTGGCGGCGTCCACGACGAGCGTCAGTGAGGTCTCCATGCGGCCATTCTTCCGTGCCGGAGCCAGGCGGCGTGGGTAGGCTCGGGGCTATCCCCACCAACGTCAGGAGCGTCATGAGTTTTCTCGATCCGTCCGTCTGGGACGGCAAGATCTACACCGACGGCTGGACTGAGGGTTCGGCCGGCACGGTCGATGTGGTGGAGCCGGCCACCGGAGCGGTCCTGGGCCAGGCCGGGATGGCCTCGGGCGAGGACGTGTTCGCCGCCGCCACCCGCGCCGCGAAGGCCCAGAAGGCCTGGGCCGCCACCAAGCCCGAGGAGCGGGCCGCGGTGCTGCGCCGGGCCGGTCAGGTCTTCGAGGACCACGTTCAGGAGCTCAACACGTGGATCCAGCGCGAGACCGGAGCGATCGGGGGCAAGGCCGCGATGGAGACCCACGTGGCTGCCAACGAGTGCTTCGACTCCGCCGGGCTGCCGCACCACCCGGCCGGTGAGGTGCTGACCTCGGACGAGGCGCACTGGTCCTTCGCCCGCCGGGTGCCGGCCGGCGTGGTGGGCGTGATCTCCCCGTTCAACTTCCCGCTGATCCTCTCCATCCGCTCGGTGGCCCCCGCGCTCGCGCTGGGCAACGCCGTGATCCTCAAGCCGGACCCGCGCACCCCCGTCTCAGGTGGGGTGATGATCATGCGTGCCTTCGAGGAGGCCGGTCTGCCGGCCGGCGTGCTGCAACTGCTGACCGGCGGAGCGGATGCCGGCGCCGCGCTGTCCGAGGCCCCGGAGATCCGCGTGGTGTCCTTCACCGGGTCCACGGCGGCCGGCCGGAAGGTCGGGGAGGCCTGTGGGCGGAACCTGAAGCGAGCCCACCTGGAACTGGGCGGCAACAACGCCCTCGTGGTGCTGCCGGGGGCCGATGTCGCCGCGGCCGCCAGCGCCGGAGCTTTCGGCGCGTTCATGCACCAGGGGCAGGTCTGCATGACCAGTGGCCGGCACCTCGTACACGAGTCGATCAGGGACGAGTACGTGGCGGCTCTCAAGGAGAAGGCCGAGCACCTGCCGGTGGGTGACCCCACCGGGGACGTGGCGCTCGGGCCGATCATCGACGAGAAGCAGCGGGACAACGTCGACCGGATCGTGCGCGGCGCCAAGGACGCCGGGGCCAGCATTGAGGCAGGCGGCACCTACGAGAACCTGTTCTACGCCCCCACGGTGCTCTCCGGGGTGGACGCCGCGAATCCGGCGTGGGCGGAGGAGATCTTCGGGCCCGTGGCCCCGGTGATGTCCTTCTCCACGATCGAGGAGGCCGCGGAGGTCATCAACGCCAACGAGTACGGGCTCTCCCTCGGCATCCTCGGGGATGTGGGCCAGGCCATGAAGCTCGCCGACCTGGTGGATGCCGGCAAGGTGCACATCAACGAGCAGACCGTGGCGGACGAGTCCAACGCGCCGATGGGCGGGATGAAGGCCTCCGGCAACGGGGCGCGGTTCGGCGGCTACACCGCGAACATCGAGGCCTTCACCGAGGTGCAGTGGCTCACGATGCGCCCGGAGATCGCGCCCTACCCGTTCTAAGCCCGCTCTGGCGCAGGCGGCCCTACACGAACAGGGTGGGGCCGCTGCCGTGGACGCGGTCGTGCAGGTTCTCCATCCGTCGGTCCAGGTCGTCGGCGGCCTGCGCCGCCTCCTGCAGCTCATCCGCGACCTCGGCCGGCACCTCGCCGTCGTACTTGTACTTGATCTTGTGGTCCAGTGAGGCCCAGAAGTCCATGGCGATGGTGCGGAACTGGATCTCCACCGGGATCAGGATGACCCCGGTGGAGAGGTAGACGGGCACGCGGACGGTGGCGTGCAACGAGGAGTAGCCGTTGGCCTTGGGCTGGGCGATGTAGTCCTTCACCGAAATCACCTCCACGTCCTGGCGCTCGGTGAACAGGTCGAAGACGCGGTACGCGTCCC
Organism: Citricoccus parietis; assembly: GCF_042433045.1. Classification (NCBI taxonomy): domain Bacteria; kingdom Bacillati; phylum Actinomycetota; class Actinomycetes; order Micrococcales; family Micrococcaceae; genus Citricoccus; species Citricoccus parietis. The sequence continues at coordinate 162,821 of NZ_JBHLWH010000028.1, forward strand.
GGCGGAAGCTGCAGGTCACCCGGGTCCCGGCGATATCCAGGATCTCCCGCCGCCAGACGTCCAGGTCCATGGGCAACTCGCGCCGGTTGGCCTTGGCCACAAGGGAGTCCAGGGTCTTCAGGCGGGTGGAGACATGCTCGATGGGGTTGTAGTCATGCAGGTGCAGGAACTCGTCCTGCAGGATGTGCATCTTCGTCTCCACCTCGCGCAGCGCGAACTCGTACTCGAGGCTGAGCTGCCGGTAGTCGGCGCCGATGGTGGCCAGCCGCCGGGCGAGGTCCGGCGGCATGGTGCTCAGGTCCATCCCGGTCCCGGCGCCCAGCCGTTCCAGGTCGGTGGAGGGCGCCGTCGGTTCGGGGGAGTCATCCATGCTCTTCATTCTCGCGGATCCGCCTGTCACGAATCCGTGCCTCAGCTGGGTGCCGGCTGGACACCCGCTGGTTCTGCCAAGGGGGGGTGATCACCGCAGATCTGGAGGGGACGCGGCGGACCGGGTCGGCCTACCGTGGGTGCACGCGCGCAGATCCCCTGCATGCCCGGTCTGCCCCTTCCGAAGGATTGCCATGACCACCACCGACCTCTCCCACTACGATCCGGCCCCGGCCACTCCGCCCGTCGTCGACCAGGCGACGTGGCAGGCCGAACTCGAAGCCCTCCGCCGCCGCGAGAAGGCCGCCACCCGTGAACTCGACGCCATCGCCGCCCAGCGCCGCCGGATGCCCATGGTGAAGATGCCCGACTACACGCTGGAGGGCGCCTTCGGCCCCGTCCGGCTGGTGGACCTCTTCGACGGCAAGCACCAGCTCATCGTCTACAGCCACATGTGGCACCCCGGCGACGAGTATCAATGTGGCGGCTGCACGTTCTTCACCTCACAGTTCACCCGGCTCGAGTTCCTCGGCACCTACGATGCCCGATTCGTCATCGTCACCCAGGGCTCCATCGACGAGGCGCTCGCCTACCGGCACCGGGTCGGGAACCAGATGAGTTGGTACTCCACCGCGAACAGCACCTTCGGGGCAGACATGGGCGCCCCGCCGCACGCCGGGTTCGCCCTGAACGTGTTCCTGCGGGACGGTGAGGACGTCTACCGGACCTGGCACACGGACGGCCGTGGGGTGGAGCAGGTCTCCCACGTCTTCCCGCTCCTGGACGTACTGCCCTATGGCCGCCTAGAGGCCCGGGAGGACTCTCCGGAGGGATGGCCGCAGGCCGAGACCTTCGGCGGCTGGCCGGAACCTCAGGACATCGCCCGCTGGTACGGGAATCCCTGATCCAACCGCGTCAGTCCGTCGGCGCCAGGATGCAGAACTCGTTGCCGGACGGGTCCGCGTAGACCGTCCACGGCAGTTCCGGGTCGTCGGCGACCACCGTGGCACCCAGGGCCAGCAGCCGGGAGGCGACCGGGCCGTCGTCGGGCCCGGGCCTGACGTCCAGGTGCATGCGGTTCTTCCCGCGCTTGGGCCCGGCCTCCGCCAGGAACTCCAGCAGCGGTCCCGTCCCCGAGGGGTGGCGCAGGGAGGCTGGTGCCTCGCCCTCCACCCGGACCAATTCGGTGGTCACCGCCCAGAAGTCGGCGTCCCGCTCGGGATCGGCACTCTCCAGGGCCAGGGCGGCGATCGGGCCGCTGTCACGGTACGCCGGCCGCTCATCCATGACGCAGAAGGCGTTGCCCTCCGGGTCCGCCAGGACCACCCAGGGGACGTCTCCCTGACCGATGTCCGCTGGTGTGGCGCCGAGGCCGAGCAGCCGTTCGACGACGTCCTGTTGCCGCTGTCCGTCCCCGCCGGTCAGGTCTGGGTGCAGCCGGGACTTCGCCGGCGAGGGGTCCGTGACGCGCTCGAAGCACAGGTCGAGGAAGCGGCCGCCTGCCAGGGGCAACCGGACCTCCACGCCGGCCTCGTTGTCCGTGAGGGGCTCCGCTCCCAGGGCGGCCGCCCAGAAGTCCGCCAGCCGGCGCGGATCACGGGCATCGAAGTTCAGGTTCTCGAGGCGCATCCCCCCGGTCTACCCAGGCTCTCGCCGGCACGGCAAGGGCCTGGCACCAGGACGGAGGCCGGCTCGCGGTGTCGTGGCGGGTGCCGGGCAGTGAACTCTGGAATCGGGGGCCGAGCGGGGCTTAACCTCGGCTCGGGCGCGCACGTCCGAAGTGCATCATCACGTGCACCATGCGGCCCGGATCAGAGGATTGAGCACGATGAAATACATGCTGATCATGCGGGCCACCGACGCCGCGGTGGAGGCCTCCAAGAGTATGCCGATGGAGGAGATGCTCAACCAGATGGGTGCCTACAACGAGGAGCTGATGGCTGCTGGAGTGATGGTGGGCGGCGAGGGGCTGGCCTATCCGGAGGACCGGGCGAACTTCGTGCTCGACTTCGCCCAGGACCCGCCGTCCGTCTCGGACGCCCCCTATGGCGAGACCGAGGCCTTGTTCAACGGCTTCTGGATGATCGAGGTGCCCACCCGGGAGGATGCGGTGACGTGGGCCAGCAAGTGCCCACTGGGGCCGGGGTCCAAGCTGGAGGTTCGGCGCGTGCAGACGGAGGAGGACTTCGCCGACTTCGCGGACAACGAGTACATCCAGAAGGAGGCCGGCTGGCGTGAAGAATTGAACCGATCGGCAGGCGGGAACCCGTAGGAACCCGAGGAGACCCATGGCGGAATTCACAGACCGGTACGACGCCGGCCGGCAGCTGGCCGATCACCTCACCTCCCGCGGGTGGCCGCCGAACCGGAGCGTCGGGGGAACTCGGGCACCCGAGGTGAGCGCCGGCGTCGGGCCCTCCTCCGGAACCACCGTGGTGCTCGGCCTGCCGCGCGGCGGCGTACCGGTGGCGGAGGTGGTCGCGCGGGAACTGGGCGCGCCCCTGGACGTCATCATGGTGCGCAAGCTCGGGGTGCCCGCCCACCCGGAACTCGCGATGGGGGCCATCGGCGAGAAGGGCGCCCGGGTGCTGGATGCCTCGATCGTGCGGCACTTCGCCGTCACGGAGGACCAGATCGCCGAGGTGGAACAGCGCGAGCAGGAGACCCTGCAGCGCCGCGGGGCGTTGTTCCGGGCCGGCAGGGCGCCCCTGGACCTCCACGGCGTCTCGGCCGTGATCGTGGATGACGGCATGGCCACGGGCGCCACGGCCCGGGTGGCCTGCACCGTGGCTCGGCACCTCGGTGCCGCGCACGTGGTGCTGGCCGTGCCCGTGGCCGCCCGGGACACGGTCAGCCGGATTCAGGAGGAGGGCGAGGCCGACGAGGTGATCGTGGTGGCCACGCCCCGGTTGTTCCGGTCTGTCGGCGAGCACTACGCGGACTTCACCGCCGTGGAGGATGAGCACGTGGTGGCGATCCTTCAGCGGTCCTGATCCCTGCAGCAGCCGAGCCGTTTCAGCCGGGTGCGACATCCGGCAGGATCGGAGACGCGCAAGCCAGACTGCGCCCCTAGCGTGGGAGGACCAACCGAACGGGGAGGACCCATGCGGATCGTCATCACCCAGAACACCACCCTGGACGGCAGGGTCGAGATGCTGGACGACTGGTTCGACCCGGCCGACCAGGACGAGGAGATGGCCGCGGAGATGATGCGGCAGACCGAGCAGGAGGAGGTGCTGCTGCTCGGGCGGCAGACCTTTGAGGACTTCCGCGGCTACTGGCCGCAGCAGACCGAGGACACCACCGGCGTGGCCGCGAGCCTGGACGCGGTGGACAAACGCGTGGTCTCCTCCACCCTCACCGAGCCCGGCTGGGCCAACACCACGATCATCTCCGGTGACCCGTTGGAGGCCGTGCGCGCGCTGCGGGAGGAACCGGGGGAAGACGTGATCATCACGGGCAGCATCACCCTGTGCCACGCCCTGATCGGGGCCGGGCTCGTGGACCTGTACCGGATGTTCGTTTTTCCGTACTGGCAGGGCCGGGGCCGGTCCTTCTTCCCGGAGGGGCACCCCGGGACCGGTCTGCGCCGGGTGGAGGCCCGGGCCTTCTCCGGCGGGGTGACCTACGCGGCCTACGTGCCGCTCGCGGGCCTCGGCTCCGAGCAGGACGACTGAGACGACTGAAGGACTTCAGATGGGACAGCTGATCTACTCCGCCATCGGATCCCTGGACGGCTACATCGCCGACCCGGACGGTGACTTCTCCTGGGCCGAACCGGACGAGGAGGTCCATCAGTACGCCAACGACATGTTGCTCGGCGTGGACCTGCACCTCTACGGCCGGACGACCTATGACCTGATGACCGTGTGGGAGACGGACCCGGACTTCGCCTCGGCGTCTCGCGTCTACGCCGAGTTCGCCCAGCGGTGGATGGACGCGGACAAGGTCGTGTACTCCACCACGCTCGGCGAGGTGTCCACCCGGCGGACCCGGCTGGAGCGCGCCTTCGATCCGGACGCCGTGCGGGAGCTGAAGGTTTCCACTGACGGCGGGATCATGATCGGCGGACCCACCCTGGCCGCGGCAGCCCTGCGCGCCGGCCTCGTGGACGTGGTGGACCAGGTCCTGCTGCCCATCGTCATCGGCGGCGGGCTCCCCGTCTTTCCCGACGGCGTCCGGCTGGGGCTCGAACTCGAGGCAGAGCGCCGCTTCGCCTGCGGGGCGGTGGCGGTGCGGCACCGGGTGACGGGCGCGACACCTCCGAACTGAGTCGCATAAATGGCCCCTGTTGCGCTGGAACCAGAGGCAATTCCTGCGACTCCGATGTGGGGATCAGAGGAGGTTGACGAGCAGCACGAATGTCAGCGTGCCCAGGCCGATGCTCAGCAGGGTCCGTCGGCCGCACAGCAGGTGCACCGCGATGGTGACCACGGCCGCGAGGGCCGCGTGGGCCGCCGTCGTCCAATGGATGCCGGCGTCACCGGTGAAGGTGCCGGCCCAGGTGGAGGCCGCCAGGATGCCGAGGATCCCCACGGGCATCCACAGTCCGAGGGCCAGCACCAGCCTCGACTCGCGCAGGGGCTTGAGGACGGCGAAGGGCACGGCCCGCAGCGCTACGGTGATGGCGCCGGCGATCACAAGGGCGGCGATGACGTAGCCGAGGTCAGGCAACGGTGGTCTCCTTCTCAGGCTGGCCGCGCTGCCGGGAGAGCGCGTACCGCACGGCCAGGGCCACCACGAACAGCATCATCGCCACGAACAGTGACTGCTCCGGCAGGAGGAGGTGGGCGGCCGCGAAGCACGCCAGCGCCATGACGAGGGAGGGCACCTGATTCCGTGTCCGGCAGGCGTCCAGGGTCAGGGTGATGAACAGGGCCACGAGGGCGAACTCGAGGCCGTCGATCGGACCGGGCAGGGCGGACGCGAACAGCACCCCGGCCAGCCCGCCGAACACCCAGTAACACTGGAATGCGAGCTGGGTCGCGAGCAGCCGCGGGGCCGTCCACCCCCTCGGATTGGCCGCCGTGATGGCATAGGACTCGTCCGTGAGCGCGTAGACGGAGTACGCCCGCGCCAGCGGGTTCGGCACCACGTGCAGCGGGAAGGTGAAGGCGTAGAAGACGTGCCGGAAGTTCACCAGCAGGGTGGTCAGGGCGATCGTCGCCAGCGGAGTGGCCGCGGCGATCAGCCCCACCAGCAGCAGCTCCACCGAACCGGCGTAGACCGCGATGGACAGGGCGGGAGCCATCCACCACGGCAGCCCGTACTGGATCACCAGGATGCCGAAGGCCACGCCCAGTGGGAACATGCCGAGGCCGGCCGGCAGGGACAACCGGATGCCGAAGGCGATCTCGGCGCAGCGGCCGCGAGGTTCCTTGATCGCCTGACTGGTCATGGATCCATGATCCCCCAGGAACCCTGCATAGCGATTATTGGTGTCTTTCGAGCCCCGACGTTCTAGACGGCATAGAGTTTGTCTTTCATCTCATGGGCTGCAAGACGTCTCGGACGTTGAGTCGGACAGCTGCGGAATTCGGGTGGATCCCCGTCGGCGCAATGTCTTGCAGCTATGTATCGGAATCCGCGTCCTCACCGTCGGTTGCAAGACACGAGGATGGCTCGACCGCCCATCGGCATGGAGTTTCACAGGCGCAGACGTCGTTATGGCCCGGGGAACGGGGTGCTAGGTCTTGTTCCGAGGCCTAATGACCCGGAAGCCAGAATCCCTCACGGCCGGCATCCGCTAACTTGGAGATACATGTGCTGTCGGCGAGCAGGATGGCATGACAGCAAACTGGAGGCAGGGCACTGATGGCAGGTCTGGGTACGTTCGGCAAGATCGTGATGGCAGCGGCAAGCAACCCGAAGGTCAGAGGCGCGCTTCAAAGCCCCAAGGCCAAACAGTTGGGCGGCAAGGCGGTCGACGGGGCCGCCAATCTGGCCCAGAAGGCGGCCAAAGGCAAGCACCAGGACAAGATTCAACGTGCCCGCGACGAGGCACTCAAGCGACTGGGCGGCCGCCCCTAACCGACGTCCGACCGCTGGCGGCGGTCGCGCCACCGCTATCGCGGAGACGCCAGGGTGCCCTGGTGGTGGTCGGGAACGCGGGGTGAACCATGGATCGGCATCGCTGGCTGAGACGATGCGATGTTCCCCTATACGGTCGAGTGGGCCCCGGTCATATGCGCCGTTAACGGCCTCAGGGCTCTCCACCTGACCCGACTCCATCAAGCACGCACCCGACCGGACCGCGACGTGACAGGTGGAAGCGTGTCTTCTGCCCCGGGTCAGGACACCCGGGGGACGACCGCATCCTCCCCGGTGGGGTCGGTCCCGAGGCAGGTGGCGGTGATTCGGGCACCATGCTCGCCCTCGGCGACGATGTTCAGCCGGATGTCCCGGTCCACCAAAACCTCGTCCACAGTCCCGCCGCCCTCGCGGGCCATGGTCTCGGCCAGGCGCGTCAGCACCACGGACATCGCCCGCCCCCAATCCTGCGGGTGCCGGCTCGATGACGACTCGACGGTCGTGTGGTTCTCGTCCATGGGACAAGTCTTTCGAACCTGAACGCGTTTGGCCACAGTCGGACCCGGAGAAGCCGCGTCGCCGGCCGAAACGTTTCATGCAGACCCCCCGGAACAAGGCGGCTGGACCGGTCAGTGAGATCGACTACGGGGTCGGCGCCGCCCAAGCCTTCGACGTCCTACCCTGCGCACCATAGTCAGGTTGGGGTACACCCCAGCCTGACGCCCCGGCCCGCCGAACCGATCACCGCCGCGGAACCCACTTCCGCGTCCGAACCCACGCCGCAGGACCGGCCCCGGCGGCAGGGACGGTGATGAAAATGACCGGGGAACCGCGGCAGACGCACCGTGCCTGATGGTCGTGCCGCGGCTACCTGGATCAGGGCCCGGCGGCGAGGCATCGCAGTCCGTGAATATAGACAAAAGTCCACTATCAAAGCCAAGGGCACCTTCAGTATCCTGAAGGTGCCCAGTGAGACGGTGCACACGGATCGGCAGATGCCTTTGGCCCGGGGGGATACGGGCTCATCTGCATTAGGTCTGATAAGAGGTGGTGGCGTGAGCCACCGCCTCTTCGCGCCTTAAGGGGAGCGTACCGCGTGAAACCCTGGACATCAATGGAAAAAGTGAGATTGCTCAATTCTTCAACCCCTAACGGGTCCACGCACCTGATGGAGAGCAGATGAGGCGACAAGCCTTGGAGGGGGCGCCCCTCCTGTGGCCTTCGGAGATGGCTGACGGCGTTCCCAAGGGGTTAGATGGCGGCACAGCCTATTGGAGGAGTAGCGCCGAGGTGGGTGCACCGAGGTCTTGCCCTGCCGGCTGCCGGCTACGGGCAGCGGGTGATCGCCCACCGCCACTGCCCGGAGCGGTACGAAGCGGTCCGGCAGGACGCCAAGAGCCATGTGCCCGTTCCCGAGGCCAGGAGCCGGCTTTGAGCTCCACTCCTGCCTGCATGCCCGACCACGGAAGAATGGAATTCCCGTCCAACCCCCGACCCGGCCGGCTCGGCCGTAGTCAACCGTCTGTCCGGCCACCTATAAGTGCTGCCCTTACAAAAGCGTCGAAGAGCCTGTTTGGGACCCGCTCTGACGGCATACTTTCGTCACCATAGGACGCGTCCAAAGCGGTATACCCGCCTGGACACCTTGTGTGCCCGGAAGGCGCGGGTGGTCTCGAACGATTGCGAGGACGTCTGGATGCCGGTGAACCGCGCTCACCGCCTCGTGGATCTCATGCCGGCCTCCGAGTTGAACTCCGTGCCGAACACGGGCGATCTCATCCAGCTCGACGCGTTCGAGCACGCTCACCAGCTAACCGCTGGTGGTGCGCTGGCCTCGGTCGCCGCCTGCGGTCTCATCGTCGGTGACCCGATCTTGGCATGGGCGCACAGCACTCGGCAGGTGCCGGCGGCCGACCTTACCGCGTCAAACCGCTGGTCCTCCTGTCGGGGAGGGCGGCCGGTTCCGGACAGACCGGCGAAGGCCTGTGCCAGGTCCAGCCAGCCGTCCGCGTCCGGTCTCTCGGCGATCAGCGCCAGGTCAGCGCGGTGTCGGCGCTGGGTTACCCGCAGGCAGAAGTCCAGTGCCGGGCCCGGGACCCGCTGGCCGCATCCGAGGGTCCCCAGGTCCACAGATCGCCATCGGGCCCGGTCAGCTCGACCCGGAACGGATCGGTCGGCGCGGGCAGGCCGCGCTGGACGAACGCGAAGTCGCGGGTGCGCACCCCCAAGTGGGCTACCGACCGCAGTCGGGCGGACACTGACAGCGGGGCGCCCAGAGTGTCGCGAATATCGGTGCCGTGCGCCCAGGTCTCCATCAGCCGGGCGGTGGTCATCAAGGCCGTCCCCATGGGCGGGCCTAGCCAGAGGAGCGGGGTGCCGGCCGGTTGCTCCCGTAGGGCGGTTACCAGCCTTGTACGCGCGACCCGCCACCGGGACAGCAGCTCGTCCGAGAGGGTGGCGGCACCGGCGTCAGCGTCCTCGGGAAGGTTCATGCTGGCAACAACGGCAGCGAACTGCTCAGGGTCGGTGGCCGCCAGTAGCGCGAGCTCATCGGTCCAGGCGAGGTGGGCAATCTGGTGGCCAACGGTCCAGCCCGCCGCCGGCGGCGGGGTTCGCCAGCCGTCCGACGTCAGCTCGGCCACTAACGCATCGAGGTCCGAGGACTCGGCAGTGAGATCGGCGAGCAGCCCTCGAGTAGGTTCTCCGCAGTTCCGGTCATCGGCTCATGATAGGCGGACACCGACAACGATCAACCACCCCTACGTTCTCGGCCTATAGCCGTTCGGACAGACCCATGGTGGGGGAGGGTACCTAGAGCTTCATCCTTGGCGGTTAGCTGGTGAGCGTGTCATCGGCGACGCGCGATCAGTCTGGCGAGCGAGTGCTTTTTGGCCAAGGTAGTGCCCTGCGGACTGGCAAGGGTTGGGCGGTAAGGCTGTACCCATCGGGCGGTCAACCCGCGGATAACTCGGAAACTCTCGCATGGTTACGCGCGTAGGCTTCCCTCGATGGATACAACTGCGGCAGCCCGCCAAAAACAGCCCGCACGAGTGCGGACAAGGGATCCCCATCGGCGTGAAACGATCCTCCGGGCTGCGGAACGGTTGCTCTCGCGCAACGGATTCAGCTCCGTGTCAATGGCCGACATCGGGGCGGAAGTCGGCATCGCCGCCTCAGCCATCTACTGGCACTTCCCGAGCAAGCAGGCGTTGTTGGTGTCCGTTTTCGACGAGTGTCTCGAACGCCTCGGCAGGGCACAGGACGAGGCGGTGGAACAGAGCTCCGACTCCGAGGACGCCTTGCGGAGGTTGGTCGACCAGCACGTGGACTTCGTTGTCGTCGAACGGGACCTGGCCCGGGTGTACTACCAGGAGTCGGTGCACCTGCCCGAGGAGGACCAGCGTCGCCTGCGTCGCAAGCAGGCCGCCATGGTCGCGGCCTGGACCGACCTGCTGTGCTCGTGTCGGGAGGGATTGGAGCGCGAATACGCCAGGGCCATGGTTGGTGCGGCCATCGGTGCGGTCCAGTCCGCGCTACGGTCCCGAGACGGGATGGGCCGCGATCTCCAGCGGCAACTGCTGGCCGAGGCGGCCTGGCGGGTCCTGAGGCCCTGATCCGTCGGCCTCGGCTCCTGCCTGGCTGGCGGGACTCCGAAGAGGAGCCGACCATTGTCAAATGGTTAGACCGTGTGCAATGGTTGTGCTCGCCTAACTGAATTCTCATTCAGTAGCGGCATTCAGTAGTCAATCCCATCGCTTCAACGGAGAGGACCGCCATGTGGAGGCACCCCGAAATCAGGACACTGCCGGATATCCCGCGATATTGGGCTCAGCGTGACCCGCAGAAGGTGGCGCTCCTGCAGGGGGAACTCACGCTCACCTACGGCGAGCTGCACGAGTTGAGCAGCCAGGCGGGGCAGGCGTTGAACGGAGCCCTGGATCCGGCCACGCCGGTGGGGTACCTGGGCCGCAATTGTTTGGAACTGTGGGTGCTATGGTTCGGCGCCGGCAAGTCCGGACGACCGTTCGTCCCGCTCAATTGGCGGCTCGCGCCGCGTGAGCTGGCTGCCCTGCTCGAGGACTCGGGGGTGGGGCTCGTGGTGGTCGAAGTTGAATTCGCCGATCAGGTGCAGCTCGCGTTGGACCTGATGGAGCATCCGGTCAGCATGCTGCCCCTGGCTCCGGAGGCCACCGGTGGCACCGGACTTCGCGACTGGCAGGCTGGCTACCCCACCGAGGACCCGGCCGCGGAGGTCTTCGGACACGACGCTGCCCTGATCGCGTATACCTCGGGCACCACGGGCAGACCCAAGGGGGCTCTGACCACCCATGAGTCCTTCAGCTTCTCGTTCCTCAGCGACGAACTCGAGCCGACCATCTCCTGGGATCGTGATTACGTGGCCTTGATGGTCATGCCGAACTTCCACCTCGCCGGAACGTGGGTCAGTCTGCCGGCGCTCTACCAAGGTGCCTCGCTGGCCGTGGTGCCGGCCTTCGAACCGGCCGCGGTCCTCGACGCCGTCGACCGGTACCAGCCCACCTTCATGTGCTTGGTCCCCACGGCGATCCAGTTCCTCCTGGACCACGAACGGGCCCGCCGGACGGACTTCTCCCGGCTGAAGACCGTGGTCTACGCCGGGTCCTCGATCAATGCCTCGACCATCCGCAAGGCCCTGGACATCCTGGACTGCGACCTTCGGCAGTTCCTCGGCACGACCGAGACGTACATCATCTCGATCCTCCGCCCGGAGGACCACGACCTGGACCGGCCCGAACTCCTGGCCTCCTGCGGGAAGCCGATTCCGCTCGTCGAGGTCCAGATCACCGACCCGGACGGCAACGAGGTGCCCGACGGCCAGGTCGGAGAACTGCGCGTCCACACCCCCATGCTCATGGCCGGGTACCTGAACAAGCCGGAAGAAACGGCCAACGCGGTCGAGAACCACTGGTACCGCACCGGTGACGTCGGGTACCGCAACCCCGAGGGCTATCTGTTCCTGGTCGACCGTGCCAAGGACATGGTGGTCACCGGTGGCGAAAACGTCTACTCCATCGAGGTCGAACGGGCCGTCGCGAGCTTCCCCGGCGTCTCTCAGGTCGCCGTCGTCGGCACCCCAGACAACCGGTGGGGGGAGGTCGTCACGGCCTACATCGTTGTCGACCCCGGGGCGCAGCTGGACGCCGGCGCGTTGCAGGAGCACTGCCGGTCGCTGATCGCCGCCTACAAGGTCCCCCGCATCGTGAATGTCGTGGATGACTTGCCGCTCACTCCCAGCGGCAAGATTCGCAAGGCGGACATCCGGGTGCAGGCCGCGGAAGCGGCAACAACTGGCCGCTGAAACCAGGGCCGCCGAGCCTTCCGCCAGCGCTGGCTGACCAACCTTCGAACAACTAAGGAGAAGACATGACTGACACCAACACCGCCCCCAAGGTGCTCTTCGAGCGCCGGGGGTCGGTCGCCTGGATCACCCTGAACCGCCCTGAAGTCAAGAACGCCATCGACATCGAGACCGATGACATGCTTCGGGAGATCTGGCGCGAGTTCGACGCCGACGACGACCTGCAGGTTGCCGTCATCACCGGGGCCGGAGGGACGTTCACCTCGGGCGCCGACCTGAAGACCCACGCCCCCGAATGGCAGACCGTCGGCCCCATGGTGGGGCGCCAGCGCATGGAAGAGGGCGTCAGTGGCATCACCCGCGGACCCCTGTCCCGCATCACCAAGCCGATCATCGCCGCCATCGACGGCTGGTGTGTCGGGCACGGAGTGGAATTGGCCATGGCCTGTGACCTGCGGATCGCGACCACCGAAGCCAAGTTCGGCACCTTCGAAGTCCGCCGGGGCATGCACCCGGCCGATGGCGGCATCGTCCGGCTGCTGAACTCCTGCGGGGTCTCCTTCACCATGGAGCTGCTGCTGACCGGGGAACCCGTGACGGCCGAGCGCGCCTACACCGCGAACATGGTCAACCGCGTGGTCAAGCCGGACGAGCTGATGGAACAGACGGAACTACTGGTCCAGCAGATCCTGCGGTGCGACCAGGCCGCCATCCGGTCCGCCAAGGAAACCACCCTGGAAGTCATCGGCCGGACCCTGCACGACCAGCTCCGGGTGGAGGCGATGTGGGGCTACGCCCTGTGCGGCGGCAATGAGACGGTCATGTCCCGATCGCAGGACTTCTTCGACCGGACCGATGCGGGCCGATCCGGATCAACACCGACGGCGCTGGCCTGAGGGGTATCGGCCCCAACCGCCACCAAGCCACCCAACCTGAGGAGTTCACCATGCCGTACCAGTCCACGTTCGCACCGGGTTTGTTCCAAGGATCGGTCATCGTCGTCACCGGCGGTGGCAGTGGAATCGGTCGGTGCACCGCCCACGAATTGGCATCCCTCGGGGCCACCGTTGCCCTGATCGGTCGCTCCGAGGGCATTCCACCGACATCCGGGACGAGGACCGCGTCGGGGTCGTCATCGACGACCTCCTGGATCAGCACGGGTCCATCGACGGGCTGGTGAACAATGCCGGCGGGCAGTACCGGTCCGCGGCGGCTGACATCTCGACCAAGGGATTCGATGCCGTCGTGCGCAACAACCTCCTGGGTGGGTTCATCGTGATGCGCGAGGTGTTCAACCGGTGGATGAAGGACCACGGCGGAGCCATCGTCAACATGATCGCCGACATCTCCAACGGGTGGCCGGGCTTCGCCCACTCAGGCGCCTCCCGCGGCGGGATGAAGACCCTCACCGAATCCGTGGCCGCCGAATGGGCCGCCGCCGGAGTCCGGGTCAACGCCATCGCTCCGGGGTCTATCGCCTCCAGCGGGCCCGACACCTATGACCCCGAAGACACCCCGTTCATTCAACGCCAAGTCATCCGAGGCATCCCATTGCAACGGTTCGGCACCGAGGCGGAGGTGTCTGCGGCGATCACGTTCCTGCTCTCGCCCGGCGCGAGCTTCATCACCGGCACCACCATGAGGGTGGACGGTGGTGCGCCGAACGCCCGAGCAGGGTGGTGGGAGCCCCAACCCGTATCCCACGGCCGCGTCTACGACGGCTTCCACCGCTCACAGTCCCCAGAAATCCTGGCCTAGACGAGACCCTCACCGTGGTGACCGATCGGGGAGTAGAGGGGTCACTGCATACCAACTGATATGTAGTGGTGTCCTGTCAAGTGGCAGGGTGCGGCGCCCGTCCCTGATCAAGGGGGCGG
>NZ_JBHLWH010000029.1:0-1201 GCF_042433045.1 Citricoccus parietis
CCGCGTCCACGTCTGGAACGACGTGCCTTGCCACCTGTGCGTTACACCACTCTATGGGGCACTACTGCTGCGAACGGTCCGCGCCTTTTCGAGGATGTCACAGGCGGTGCGAAGGGCTAGGGCTAGGGCCATCTGATTCGACGAGAGCTGCCCACTGAGCGTTTTAGACAGCCCGTCGTCATCGTGCACCTCGAAGAGGGTAAGAACCTGTTTGACCCAAGGGCGCCCGTGAGCCGCTGCAGAGCACATTTGCCACGTCAGATACGCGTTCGGCACGCGAAAATCACTATCCGCCGTTTGAACCATTTCGGTCGCGGTGATCTTGTCCTTCCCGCCCCGAATCGTCATGTCATTGCGGGTGAGCACCTGCTGAAGAAGATCGCGCTGTATCTCGTTGTGCTGAGCCGTGGCGTCTACGGCTCTAGTTGCTCTCGTTTCGTCTCTCAGGTTCATGTATTCGAGCTTCATGGCTCGGAGCGCAACTTCCTGTGGCGCGTCGTCCCGGAGAAGCCACAGTGCAGCCGAGGCGGCCTCTATGGCTCCGCGGATCAAGGTGTAGGGGGCAAAGGTGTGTTGCGCTTTAGCATCGGCGAGGAGCATTTTGAGCGCGTGCAGATGGTCAACAGCGGTGTGGAGAAGATATCCAAGCTGATGGGAGGCTTGGAACGGCTCGGTCAAGGCATCGACCACGTCGAGTACCGAACCTGAAGCGACGTCGTATGCCTCTTGACCAGCCTCATGCCACGCATCGATCCGCTTGAAATCCCGGCCCATTCCTTTCCACGCGATTTCAGTCTCACGGGGACTGAGTGGTTGGAAGTAGGTCTGGCGTTCACTCAAGATACGTTCCTAGTCGCGGGAAAGATGGACACGTCCGGACCATTCTTCCTTACCTTCGCCAGAGGACCTGGCCCTTCAGGCCTGTTCGCCGGCGCCAGCGTTTTGGCCGGGGTCCCCAGGGTGCGCAGGGCGCGGTTCGTGACGCCTCTGAGCTCCACCGCGAGCCAGGGTGTCGCATTGCTCGATATCGCAACCCCAGACCTGGTGGAGCAGATCGTCCGAAGGAGCCGGTCCACCGAGGGTATGAACTCCTTCGAAGGCGGCACCGTGGAGTAGGTACAGGAATTCGAACTGAGTAGTGCCCCATAGAGTGGTGTAACGCACAGGTGGCAAGGCACGTCGTTCCAGACGTGGACGCGGC
>NZ_JBHLWH010000003.1:0-23486 GCF_042433045.1 Citricoccus parietis
CGTGCCGGCCCACAGCGACACGCCGCCCGCAGGATACGAACCACACCCGCCTATCCGCGCAATCTCTAAGTTGGGTTCCGGGGAGTTTTCACCCGACTCCGTACAACAGAACCACCTCGCTCTATCTGGCCCGTTACGAGTCGCTAGAACGAAGACGGGCAGAATACGCAGGTGACACGGCCACGGCTCACTCGGACGGGATATCGTCAGGGTCGAACTTGACATCGATTAGCAACGGCTTGGTGCGGTTGGCGATCGCCTTCTTGGCCGTATCTAAGTCGGCGGGGGTACGAACGGTCACTCCTTCACCGCCCATCGCGACCGCGACGTCAGCGAGTTCGGGCCACTGAAACAGAGTCCGCGTAGGATCCATCCCGCGGTGTCGATACTGCACATGCTCCGCGCCATACGAACCGTCATTCAGTACCACCGTGATGACATCGAGCTCGTTCTGTACTGCGGTGGTGAACTCCATCAATCCGCCGAGCATGAATCCACCGTCACCACAGAACAGCAGCGTCGGCCGGTCACCGGCGGCCACCGCAGCTCCCACCGCATTGCCCATGCCTAAGCCGATGGATCCGAAGTTGCATGTATGCACCAGCGATTTCGGTTCGGCCACATGAAGGAGCTTGTAGCCGGCGAACATGAATCGGCCCGCGTCTACGACGAGCACTCGATCCTGGGGTACGAGCTGATCGATTGATCGCACCGTCTGGTGAAACGGGAGCTGGCCGTGGAGGGTGGTCGGAGGGTTGGGCAAATCATACGGATCCAGCTCGGATGATCGTTCGATCCAGTCATGCCGAAATGTGCTTGCCGACAGTTCTGCCTCGTCAAGGTATTGGACGATGACGTCAGCGACCTCAGATGCCTCTCCCACTAGCGATGCGTCAATTCTCACGTTCCGGCCGATGGCCTTTGGATCGTAGTCGCACTGCACTACGGTCTTGCCGTCCAGGAGCGAGGTCTTATCGGTGGTGAAGGAGTTCAGGCTGGCGCCGATGGCAATGACGCAGTCGCTCTTACCGATGAACTTCAGGGCTGCGTTGGTCGACAGGGTCCCGAAGACATCCAGAGATTCGGGCTCGCCGAGGAACAGCGACTTTGCTTTCAGAGTGGTTGCAACGGGGGCGCCCAACCGATCCGCCAACCGCAATACCGTGGCGCGCGCGACCGGGGTTGCCGCGCCCCGTCCCGCCAGCACCAGGGGACGCGTCGCGGTTACGATAACGCCGAGTGCCTTGTCTAGTGATTCGGGATCTAGTGTCGTCGCTGATTCGACCATGGTCTCGATGGGATCGTGGCGGTACTCGACCTCGGTCCACATGTAGTCCGCCGGAACATTGAGAACGATGGGACGGCGCTCAATAGCCGCACGTTGTAAGGCTTCTCGCAGGTCAGCCATGGCAGTCTCGGGTCCACGAACCTGCTGGAACCCTGCGCCCGTGGGTCGTACCAGTTCTTCCTGGTCAATGTTCTGCAGCGTATGAGTGTCCCCCTCGGCTGTATCACCGACGATTATGACCATCGGCATCCGGCTTCGCACGCTGTCGATCAGAGGCGTGAGGGTGTTGGATAGCCCGGGGCCGTGCGTTACGGTCGCCACGCCGATCTGGCTCGAGACACTCGCGTAGCCATTGGCCATCATGACTGCGCCGGCCTCATGGGCCGAGGCGATATACGTCGTCTCCGGCAGGGATGAATAGTGGTTGGCCATGAAGAGGTTACCGTCACCCATGAGGCCGAAGACCACCGTCACGCCGTGATCGGCAAGGCCTTGGGCAAGTGCTTCATAGACATACATGGTGCGTCCTTTCGCATGGCAGTATCCGCGTGTCAGCGGGCTGCTTTCGCCAACTCCGGCGGTGCCGCCGCGCTCGTTGCCGTGGCCTTGGCCCGCGCCAAATCCTCGCGGATCGTCAGGCCGTATTCCCGAGGATCGAGTTCCAGCCCGTACCGCTTGGTGGACGGATACAGTTTCGCCATCCGGGCATGCTCCTCGGTGATCGACTCCTTCATCGCGTCGATGCTCGGCAGCTCGATATCCCCGGCGATCAGTGCTCCGAGCCACCGGCTCTGGATGTCCATCATTCGGATGTTGGCACCACCGCTGACATCGAACAGACCGATGAAGTAGAGGCCGGGCCATTCCGGTGTAACTATGCGTCGGTAGAGGTCGATTCGGCCGTCCGAGATCGGCGTCACCTCGTCATCGAGGAACGGAATGTCGTATGCATAGCCGGTAGCGGCAATGACCGCATCGAAGTCCTCTTCGGATCCGTCATCAAAACGCACGGTGATGCCTCTTGCGCCAAAGGCGCCGGGGCGGACTGCAATCCGATTCCAGGCGATGTGAGCCATTACAGTGGGGTGGCTGGCCGGGTGGGTACGACCTTTGGGGGTTTCGAATCCCCATCGCTCCATCCGCCCATGCACGATATAGGTAACCATTTCCCGCAGCCGCCGGGCCAGCGGCCAAGGAAGCCATGGCCGTTCCACCTTCGCGAGGAACCGCGACAGCGGAACACCGAAAAGCATGCGCGGCATGATGAGCACCGGAGAACGCGCCGCCAAGACCGTCCGGCGGGCTGACACGCAAACGTCAGCAGCGATGTCCAGACCGCTGTTGCCGGTACCCACGACCAGGACGTTCTTGCCCGCGAATGGTTCGGGAGTCCGGTAGTCACGTGAGTGAAGGTAGGTACCGGTGAAGTCACCGGCGAAGGGCGGATCGCTGGGGATGGATTGATGCCCATTAGCTATAACCACCCTGTCGTAATCAAATTCGGAGCCATCGGCGAGGGCCACCCGCCAGCACCGCTCGCCCAGCGGGTACACCTTAGTCACTTCGCTGTTGAAGCGGATATGCGGCCGCAGTTTGAACTCGTCGGCATATGCGTCGAAGTATTCCCTCATTTTGTAATGTGTCGGGAAAATCGACGCGTCTGTGGGGATCGGGAAGTCTCGGTAACCGGTGTCTTTGGCTTCCGAGTTGATCCGCAGCGATCGGTAGGCAACGCCGGCTCCACTGTCGTTTCCGTAGACCCAGAGGCCACCGACGTGGGCGCCCTTTTCGTAGACCGTCACATTGCAATGCCGTCCCAGCAGGTGTTTGGTGATGGCCAGCCCCGCGGGGCCGGCGCCCACTACTGCAACTCGCTCAGCTGGCACGATTTCCTACTTTCGAAGTTGGTTTCCAATTTAGATAATCTGTATGCTAGCTCCCCCCCACCAAGGAGACAAGGGACAGGAGAGGATCTGCGCGGCGCAGCCATTCAAATCGGTGGATTGAGGCGGGTTTCAGCAACCCGGACAATCCGGGACTTAACCTCGGCGGCACGAGGTGTGATCTGCACAAGTCGTCGCACCGTGTTATACGGAGCGCACCACCCGTCGCAGCGCGTCGACACGCCGCTCCCAGGCCAGTCGGGTCCACGCGGCATCCGGCGCCATCTGGTCGAACCCGTGGTAGACACCCGGATAGACATGCAGTTCCAGCGGCACGCCGGCTGAGGCCAGCGCCTCGGCGAAGCGCAGATCCTCGCCGAGAAACAGGTCGAGGGACCCCACATCCAGATAGGTGGGCGGCATCTCGTGCAGGCTTGTCGCGCGAGCTGCCGCGGCATCCGCTGGCACCGGCAGCTCTGCACCGTTGCCACCGAGGATATGTCGCCACGCTTCAGCGTTATGTTCGCTGTTCCAGATTCCCACGGCAGGTTGGGGTCCCTGGGTCACGGTCCGATCGTCGAGCATGGGCGCTGCGAGCATCAGCAGCGACAGTGGAGGCTCCGGCTGGTGTCGCCAGCGCAGCGCGAGGGCGGCCGCCAGGCCACCGCCTCCGCTGACCCCGTAGACGGCGATCCGGTCGGGCTGGATATCTAATTCGCTTGCTGCCCCGACCAACCAAGACAGAGCGGCATTGCAGTCGTCCAGCCCGGCCGGGTAAGGATGTTCCGGCGCGAGGCGGTAGTTGATCGAGACGGTGGTGACACCCGCCTGCGCCGCCAGTTCGGCTGCGTGGGCGTCCTCAGCCTCAATGCTGCCCATGATCATGCCGCCACCGTGGATGTAGAGCAGGGCTCCCCCACCACGATCCCTCAGCGGTTGATAGATTCGGGCGGGAACCGGCGGATCAGTATCGAGGACGATATCCCGTCTGGTGACCGCCGCTTCGGGGGCACGGGCGTTCGCCTTTTGGCCAAGTCGCTCATACACCCGGCGCCGCTCGTTCAGATCGTCGATCCCGCCGAAACCCCGCGGCCCCAGGGCCTTCCGAAATCCGGCCAGTGGTTTGCGCATCTCGGGGTTGATCCGCCATTCGTCGGGCAATCCGGGATGGCTAGTTTCGGGCATCATGGCCCGTGGCAGTCAAGGGGGCACCGGCCCGGTAGCGGACTCCCAAGTCGCTTTCGATGTTCATGGCGCTCTGCTGTGTGGACTTGATCAGTTCGGCTTCCCGGTCGGCGTCCAAGCCCGCGCTGAGGGCGGAGACGTGAATCGCTGCCATAATCCCGCCTTCCGCGTCGTGGACGGGCACCGCGAGCCCGAAGATTCCCGGCGCGCCTTCTTCCCGGCTCAAGGACAGTTCCTGCTGACGGATCCGGTCAAGTTCTGCGCTCAATTCCGCCGGATCAGTGATCGTGGACGGCGTTAGCTGCATCTGGACCCGCCCCATGGCCCGCTCCCGCAGATCATCGTCATAGGCGGCGTAAAGCTTGCCGGCCGCTGTCGCATGCAGCGCCAACGAATCACCGATCCGGATATTAACTGAAACCGGTTGACTGCCACGGAATCGCTCGACGTAGACGATCCGATTACCGACTCTGACAGCGAGATAAACATCGTTGCCCAGAGTCTTGGCCAGCAGCTCCAAATGGCGCCGGCCAACGGTACGGATTTCTAGGGAGTTCATCACCTTGATGCTGACGGTGATCGCCCGAGGACCCACCATGTACCGCAAGTCCTCGGTGGCGGTGATCAGCTCGGCGGCCAGCATCGTCTGCAGCAGGTTATGCATACTGCTGACCGGGGCATTGACTGCCTGGCTCAGCTCGGTCAGCCGCATGCCCTCCGCCGCATCGGCAAGCGCATCGAGGACGTCGAACGTCCGCAGGAACCGATCCGGCTTCATGGTCTGGCCCCCTCGTCCGATATTGCTAGCGTTCCGTTTTTGAGCAACGTCTCGATCTTCTCATCACCGAATCCTGCATTGCGGAGCAACTCGACCGTGTGCTGTCCGGGAGCTGCCAAACCGCGTTGTACCTGCGCCGATGTTCGGCTGAAACGGGGGGCCGGTGCCGGCTGGGTGATGCCGTCTACCTCGACGAAGGCGTTGCGCGAGATATTGTGCGGGTGATGCGGTGACTCTCGCATCGACAGCACCGGCGTGACGCACGAGTCGGTCCCTTCCAGTAGCGCGGACCACTCGTCACGGGTGCGCGTACGGAACACGTCGGCAAACACTGACCGCAGGGCCGGCCAGCCCTCGCGGTCCCACTGGTCGGGTAGTGCGCGCGCGTCGAGGCCGAGGCAGTCGAGCAGATCGGCATAGAACTTCGGCTCCATCGCCGCAACCGCCACATGCTTATCGTCCGCGGTGGCGTACACGCTGTAGAAATGCGCGCCTCCGTCGTTCATATTGGCTGCACGATTGTGGTTCCACAGGCCGCGCCCGGACAGTTCGTACATCATCGTCATCAACAGTGCGGACCCTTCCGCCATAGACGCGTCGACGACCTGCCCCTTCCCTGAGGTCTTCGCCTCCAGCATCGCCGAGACCATACCGAAGGCCAGTAATAGTCCGCCACCGCCGAAATCGCCGATGAGATTGAGTGGCACTGTCGGCGGGCGGTCCGGCTCACCGATGTGATCGAGGACGCCGGCGAGTGCGATGTAGTTGAGGTCGTGGCCGGCGCGCTGAGACATCTCACCGTCCTGTCCCCAGCCCGTCATGCGCCCGTAGACTAGGCGCGGATTCTGGGTGTGACACGCCTCAGGGCCCAGTCCGAGGCGTTCCATCACACCGGGGCGGAATCCCTCGACGAGGCCGTCGGCACCGTTCAGAAGTGTCAGTACCGTCCCCAGCCCGTCCGACGACTTCAAATCCACTGCAATGGATTTTCGCCCCCGACCCAAAGCGTCTGCGGTCATCCGACCCAGATCATCCGGCGCCGAACCGTTCGTGGGTGGCAGCCGATCCACCCGGATTACCTCGGCGCCGAGGTCGCTCAACAGCATCGCCGTGAACGGCGTTGGACCGACACCGGCGAACTCAACGACCCGAATCCCATTCAACGGTCCCACCATCACACCCCTTCTTTTCGCGGCATGGCCCACCGGACGGAAGATCCTTGACTTTCACCTCCGGAAGTAGAGGAAGCCGAAATTGGACGAACACCATGCTCAAAGTACGCAACATCGCTCATGGGCGGGAATTGCGGGCGACGCGCAACCCGGACCAGCGGCCGATTTCTCGGTAGGACCCCATCAGGAGTATTTCAGTTCTCGAAATCGACTTCTCGACCATGGACTATTGCACGCGAGACGAGCCGCGTCAACACGTGCTCGAACACTGCGGGCCCACGAAATCATAGTTTGACCGGCTTGAGATTGCTCGCTAAACTTCGTAATCACGAAGTAGATTCCGAAATTTCGACTCCTTTGGTTTCGACAGGCGCCTGTCCTGTGAGGCCGGGGGCGGCGATGCTGGATCGAAGGGAGGGGCACGGTGGTTGCGCGACCGGAATCTGTTGACCTCTCACGGCTGGTCGATAGCCATGCGACCAGGTCGCCCTCGGCGAGTGCGCTGGTGGTCGGCGCGCCGCGTCCGACTTTCGTGGAGGTGTCGGTGGCTTTCGTTGTCACACAGTCGGGCTCCGATCCCGGAGTCCTCACCGATCACTGCGTCGCTCGCCTCGCGGGGTTCAAGGTTCCCCGACTCATCGTGTTCGTTACGGAACTTCCGCAGACGGTTACCGGTAAGGCCCAACGCCGAAGACTACGCGCATTGGCTGAGGAGCGCGTCAGAGAACAACTGTTCAAGGATCGGATGGCCAAGATATGACCAACAACTGGGGCCGCTGGGGCGTCGATGATGAGATCGGGGCCCTGAACCTCGTCACCCCCGAAGTCACCTGCCGGGCTGCTGCCCTGGTGAGCACCGGGCAAACGATGTCCCTGGCTCAACCCCTGGGACCGAGTAGTGACGTACCGGGTCACCGGCACCGGCCGTCACGCTTCATGGATCGTGATGCCGGCGACTACGCTCTCGGCGCTCGTACTGTTGGTGGGTTCAAATTCGCCGAGGACACCGTACAGTTCCCCACCCACAGCGGTACTCACGTCGATGCTCTGGCCCACGCCTGGGCAGGAGATGAACTGTACAACGGGCACTCGGCGTCCAACACGCGCAGCACGCGGGGCGCCCAGCGGTGCGGTGCCGAGAAACTGATCCCGGTGGCCACCCGCGGCGTACTCGTCGATCTGGTCCAGTCAGCCGGCGGCCCGCTCGCCCCCACGGTCGAAGTCACCCCGTCTGATCTGGAACGGGGCATCGCTGAATCCGGTGTGGAGATTCGTGCCGGTGATGCCGTGCTCGTTCGGACCGGTTGGTGGGAATCGAAAGGCGCAACGAGCAACTACTACGCAAATGAACCCGGTATTGGCGAGGCGGGCGCCCGTTGGCTTGCCGAACGCGACGTCGCACTGGTCGGTTCCGACAACTACGCCATCGAACAGCAGGCCGAGCAGCCTGGCTTCCCGGCTCATCTCATCCTTCTCCACCAACATGGGGTGCCCTTGATCGAGAATCTGGAACTGACGGGCCTCGCAGCCACACTGCACGACCTCGGCCGCTCCACTTTCTTGCTGGTGTTCGCGCCCATCCCCCTGTCTGGCTCCACCGGTGCGCCGGTCACGCCCGTGGCCGTCCTATGAACTCCGACTGGATCACAACGCATATCCACTGCGGCGACTTGGTCGTCGTGGCGCAAGGTGTCGGAGAACCGACCGGATTACTCAATCAGCTCCTGGCCGCTGATCTCCCTGAAGTGGAAATCTTCGTCGGTCTCAGCCACAGCGACGCGCTCACCGGCAGCTCACCGGCGCGCCCCTTGATTTCCTTCGGCGCGATGGGGCCCCTGCGCAAACTCGCCACGGTCGGGCAGGTCCAGGTGATCCCATGCGCGTTCACCGACCTGACCCGGGTGTTGCCACTGCGCGTCAAAGGAAATCTCGTCGTCGTCCTCCAGGTAGGACCTGCCGACCACGACGGCAATCACAGCCCCGGGATATCACTGGACTACACCTACGAACTCCTCGACCGCGCCGATGTGGTGGTGGCCGAGGTGAATGCGGCGGTGCCGACCACAACGGCACCGACAATTCCGGCCGACAGCTTTGACGCGGTGGTCCACACGAGACGACCTCTGCCCACCGTACCGCCATCGGCAGTAGCCGAGGAACACCAGCGAATCGCGCACCACGCCGCTCGACTCATTCCTGACGGCGCCACAATCCAGCTCGGAATCGGCTCTATTCCCGGGATATTGGGTAAGACACTGGGAACCCGACGCGACCTCAGAGTCCGCTCAACCCTCATCGGCGATTGGCTGCTCGATCTGCATACTGCCGGGGCTCTGAGCGACGAGCCCGATGCGGTCGTCCTGAGCGAAGCTGCCGGGTCTGAGGACTTGTACCACTTGGTATCCGACTCAGACTTTCTGCTGCGCCCGATCTCCGAGGTGGTGGCGCCGGCGGCAGCCGGGTCCATCCCCAAGTACTTCGCGATTAACTCCGCATTGCAAGTCGATCTCTCCGGACAGGTCAACGCCGAGGAAACGGACAGCGGATACATCGGAGGGATCGGCGGCCAGACCGAGTTCTTCCGAGCCGCGCAACGCTCTCCCGGAGGAGCGTCTATCGTCGTGCTCCCGGCCACAGCACACGGTGGTTCGAGCTCACGCATCGTGTCCCGACTGACACCGGCGACAGTGACGACCCCGCGGTCAGGAATCGACTACATAGTCACGGAATTTGGCGTCGCCGACCTACGCGGACGAACCCTGCCAGAACGCGCCGAGGCGATCGCCGCGGTCGCCGCACCACAGCATCGACAACAGCTTCTCGAGCAGAATGGATACGACAGATGACAGCACCAGCCGAGGTAGGATCCCGGCTCGACGGGTTCTTCCGCAACAGACTCAACGGCGCCGATCCGCAGGTGAACGGCCTGCAACGCATCGGTGTCGGTAGATCACGGGACAACTGGAAGTTCGAGCTGACGCTCCAGCGTGATAGTGCCGAACAGACTGAGCCATTGATCCTTCGCACCGATCCTCCCGGAGGGCTGGTCGAAACTGACCGCCAGGTCGAGTTCACAGTGCTGGGGCTGCTGGAAAAGAGCGATTTACCCACGCCGGCGGCCCGGTGGATCGATGCCGATGGCACCTGGCTCGGACGCCCGTCACTGATCATGCAGCAGTGCCCGGGCGATTGCGACTACCGCGTACTGTCCGATCCGGGACGCACCACCGCAGAGAAGAGGGAACTCGCCGAAAAGTTCTGCGAACTATTGGTGCAGGTACACGCCGTCGACTGGCAATCACTCGGGCTAGAGACCGTCCTGCACAATGACGCGGGATACGGTGCAGCGGCCGAGCTCGCCGCCTGGGTACGTATCCTCAGGCAGGATCAGCTTGAGCCACTTCCGGAGTTGGACTTCGCGATCGACTACCTGACGCGGTCGGCACCGAGGCCCAGCCGGACCACCTTGGTCCATGCCGACTTCAAACCCGGAAATATCCTGCTCGAGGGCCAGGACATCACCGCACTCCTGGACTGGGAACTCGCCCACCTCGGCGATCCACTCGAAGACCTCGGCTGGGTTACCCAGCCGTTGCGCCGTGTCGAGCACCTCATCGACGGCAGCTGGGAGGCCGACGATCTGATCTCCCACTATGAACACGTATCGGGGCACACCATTGACCGGGCGAGTCTTCGCTGGTGGCAAGCATTCTCAACGTTCAAGACTGCTGTGATGCAGGTCAGTGGCCTGCGATCGTTCCTAGAAGGCCGCAGTGACGAACCGTTCCGGCCGACCCGGCGCGTCCTGACCACGTTGCTCGACCACGCGATGGAGGACCTCTCATGAGACCGACGATCGACGAACAACTATCTGGTGCGGACCGTCTGCTCGCATTGGCCGAGACCGAGACCGAACTCGCGGCAGCGGGTGAATTGATCACCAACGCCCGACGGTTACTGAAGCGCGTGCGGACCTCCTGGGAGCCGACGCTACCGTTCCTCCTCGAGGACAATGCCCGCCTCAGCGAACTCTTGGGTGACGACTCCGAACCGGCCTCTCCGGCTAGCGGGCTCCAAGTGATCGCCGACCGCAACGAATCGCTGCGCGAGAACCTGAGCCGGCTCATCTCCACGTTGGGCGAGGACCCATCCGAGGTCCGTCGCAGGACCGAGATCGGCAGCTATTCGCAATGGCGCGCCGCGACCGACCCGACCTGACTCAACCGCTTGAAAGGAAACCAAATGGCCTCGGACACCCTCCCCGCAGACCGCTCCTACGAGGAGTTCGCGGAGCACTTCCCACTGGCACCGATCGATGACCATTTCGTCCATCAAACCCCGGACCCGGTGCGGGTCATGTGGACTGGTGACCCCCGGGCATATGAACGGCACTGGGTCGTCATCCACGACGACACCGGCGACCTCACCATCGCTACCGGCGGTAGCTTCTACCCCAATCTAGACCGCGCCGAGGCCTACGCCATCGTCAACTCAAAAGGTCGGCACACCAGTGTCCGGAGCTATCGGCCAATCGGCGCCGATCGTGACGACCTCCGGGTCGGCCCCATCGTCCCTGTCATCGTCCGAGGCCTGCGGGAATGGCGCTACATTCTCGAGCCGAACGAGTGGGGTATCAGCTACGATCTGGCCTTCACCGACACCACTAGGCAAGCGTTCCGCGAACCGCTGTCTAACTCCGCGGCCGGCACTCCCCCCGGCCGCCGTAACGACGTCACTAGCGGGTTCGAGTGTTTCGGAACCGTTTCCGGCTGGGTCGAGATCGACGGTGAACGAATCACCCTCGGCCCCAACGCTGCGGGAACTCGAGACCGGCACTGGGGCACCGGACGCGGCGTCGGTGGTCCGCGCCTCTCCCTTGGCGGGCGTCTACACGTCGGAACCAATGGGAACGCCTTTGTCGCCTTCCCCGACTGGAACCTCTGGGGCGACCGGCTGTTCTATCCATTCGGTGAAGACACCGTTCCCTGGACCACCGCGCACAAACCCACGCGGCGGCTGCGCTTCGAGCCAGACACGGATATCTTCACCGAAGGCATCGTCGACTACACCTTCGCCAACGGTGAGAGCGCCCAACTTCATTACGAGAAGATCGGCCAGCAGACCCTATACCTACGCTGCGGCATGTACGGAGGCACCCCAGACCGCGACATTCACCAGGGCAGTTATGACGGACCGGCGATGACCGAAGGCGAGACCTACGACGTCAACCGGCCTGAAACACGAATTGCCATCCGGGGACTCGACGAGCATCTATGCCGCGTCACCCGCGATGACGGCACATCAGTGCTCGGCATCTACCAGACCATCGACCCGGTGGCCTTCGAAGTCTGCACCGCTGGGCGAAAAGGCTGGGATTTCCTCAGCTGAGACCGAGCGGAGTGCGGCCGGCTCGGACACCAACTGCGTCACGAAGCGACTGGTGGACTTCTGGCCACACTCCGCTCGTTCTAAGCCCGGATATGAGAGCGGCCGTCATTCACTTCGTTGGGTCGTCCGAAGCCAGGATCCGGTCCATGACGATCTCGCTAAAAGCCCGCCGAATATCATCGGCGCCAAGGCGTCCCTCGGGGTTGTACCATTCGGCAGTCCAATTGATCATCCCCAGAATCGCCAGACGCATGAGGCGTGGATCGCCCGTTACCCCGCCGGGCATGCCTGCCTCGATGATCTCGGTGAACAGCTCGTCGTAGCGATTGATCTGCTTGAGATAGTTGTCCTTATAGGGCGCTCCGAGAAAGCGCCGCTCGCGCTGAAAGACGATCACGCCGTTGGGGTTGTCAAGCACGAAGCTCAGATGGTTTTCCACCGCCAGGCGCAACTTCTTCATCGGGTCGAGATCCGTGGCGTTAATCTTCTCGAGTTGCTCGACCCACGGCGCAATGCCCGTGGTCAGAACCTTATAGAGCAGTTCCTGTTTGCTCGATATATGATAATAGAGACTCGCTGTGGTCAGCCCCATCGCCTTGACAATGTCGGAGATGGAAGTGCCATTATACCCGCGCTCAGCGAAAAGATCCTGAGCGGTGGCGATGAATGCCTGAATGGTCTCGGCTGCCGGTCGGCGACCGTACCCACCCGACGCAGGCTTCGAATTCGACAACGGGCCGGATTCCTCCCCATCTTCCACCTTCGAGTCAGCCCGCGCGCCGTTCAGGCTGATGCCTGCGGAACCGCCGAGCATCTGACCTCATTAACCGTACAGTAAGCGTACTTGCCCGCCGTGTGTTCGGGGTGGAACGGTCGATGTTATGGCGAAGGTGAGTTGGGGCCGGCGCCAATGATGGCGCCGGCCCCAACTGCACATTCGGATCCGCCTCGCTCAAGGGCGCGACCTACCGGTCTCGCACCCTCGCCGAGCGAAGACGCCCGCCTAGGAACCCGCCGATGCGAGCACCGGTTCTTCGGATTGCTTGACCGGTTCAACAAGATACTCGCTCAGGTCCGCGTTCTGGACCCTCTTCCAAAAGTCGACGATTCGGAACGGGTTGTTGACCACCACCCGGCCATGGGAGTTCCGGTAGTAGACGTCCATACCTGGGTGCGTCCAGATCATGCCTTCGTGGGTGGCATCCACCTGCTCGTTGTAGTCGTCGTGCACGTCTTGCCGGCATTCCACTACGGCGATCTGCTGTTGCTGCATCTGGCGCACCAAATCCATGAGGTAATGCATCTGCATTTCCAGCATGAACAGCAGACTTCCCCCGTGACCAAACTGGAGGTTGGGGCCATAGAGGCAGAAGAAATTCGGAAACTTCGGCATCGTGAGCCCGAGGTACGCGCGAGGATCATCTCCTCGCCATACGTCGTGCAGTTTCGTGCCCCCCCGCCCGGTGACCGTCATGGGCGCCAGGAATCGCACCACATCGAACCCGGTGGCCAGCAGGATCACATCCACCTCGTAGGCAGCGCCGTCGTCGGCCACGATGTGGTTGGCTGAGATCGACTTAACGCCATCGGTCACCAACTCGACGTGCGGCCGGGTCATCGTCCGGAACCAGCCATTGTCGAGCAGCATTCGTTTGCCGTAGGGCGGGTACGTCGGCAGGCACTTGTCCAACAGATCCTGATGCTCTCCGAGTTCAGAGACGACGTGCCTGGTAAAGAATCGGCGGTGACCGTCGTTGATAGCGTTGATCGAACGGTCAGGGTGTTCCCATTCCGAATCCTTCTGGAGCGCCTCGTAGATGCGGTCATTGAAGGTCCAAGCGAGCCGGAGCCGATACCACGACGCGTACAGCGGCACCGCGCTGAACAGCCAACGAACCCCATCGGGGATCGGCGTCTTGAATTGCTCGAACGGTGCGGCCCACTGCGGCGAACGCTGGAAGACCGTCATGGACTTCACAGTATCCGCGATCGCGGGAACCAGCTGCATGGCACTTGCGCCATTGCCGATGACTGCGACCCGCTTCCCCGTCAGGTCCAGCGACTCGGGCCACCGCGCCGTATGCGCCACCGGACCCTCGAACTCTTCCAGCCCGTCGATCGTCGGCCACTTAGGCTTATTGAATGCTCCCACCGCACTGATAACCATGTTGGCGCGCACCGTCTCGAACTCACCATCGCCGGTAGCCACCGCCAGTTCCCACTCCTGCGCGTGCTCGTCGAAGACGGCAGACGTCACCTCCGAACCGAATCGGACGTGCTCACGAATGCCGAACTCATCGGCAATACGGTTGAAGTAGTCACGGATCTCCGCTTGGCCTGCGAAGTAGCGAGTCCAGTCGTTCTTTGCGAAGGAAAACGAGTACAGGTGGCTGGGAGTGTCAACTCCGGCTCCGGGATAGTGGTTCTCGTACCACGTGCCCCCGATCTCGTCATTGCGCTCGAAAATCACATACGGGATGCCCGCTTCCTGGAGTCGGACCGCGGCGCACAGACCGGATGCACCGGCTCCGATGATCGCTGCACGCAACTGGACGCCGCCAGCAGTGGCCGGCTCCCCGGTCGCCACAGTGACGGCCTGCTCATCCTGCTCGGGGTCCTCGAGACCCAACTCGTGAGCCATCATGTCCGCATAATCCAGCGGCACTGGCTCACCCATCGACACACTCAGCATGTCTGCAAGCAGCCGTCGCGACGGTGCGGGCGCCGCGAGCGGCTTTCCGTTCTGCCACGCACTAATTGCGTCGAAGGCAGCGGAACGGATCTGCTCCTGAATGTGGCCATCGAGGCCGCCCGTATCGTTGTCGCCCAGTCCTCGGTTTCGGGTAGGCCGGTACGGGTCCTCAAGCCATCGCAGGTCCCCGGTCATCTGAACCAGCACCATGAGGAGGGTCGGGATGTTCGCTTCTGCAAGCGCTTGCCGAAGCACCTCTCCGTCCGGGGCTTCCACTTCTGTTATCTCATTCGGCATAACTTCTACTCCTACTAATCCTCGCTCGGGAACAGGCACCATTTAACCAACTTACTGATCATTTAGTACGCTACTTTACGGCCCCGGCCCGGCGAGAACAAGGCTTCTTTTTGCCGGACCGTCCAGTGCCAGTATCGGACCCACACCACGAAGGAAACAGACGCGCCCCGCCCCGCCGGAAATAAGGACCGGCTGAGGGCGGGGCGCAAGGGCCTGAAGACGGGAAGGCGTTAACTCAGACCTTCAGCCAGCACCGAGAAACCATTACAGGCTCTTCACACTTGAGCGTGGAGTCCTGCTCGAGGGTGGATTTGGGAGCGTCGGCGTGTCCGCTGGAAGCTCCGTCCCAGGATACGTGACTGGTAGTTGGTCTGGTTGCGGTAGCCACGCCCGGTGCGTTTGATGGCTCATCACAAATGAGGGTGTAGACGGGGTTCTCGGTGTAGCGGCGCGTCGATAGCTGGATAGAGGTCGAGGCCTTCCGAAGATGGAAGTTCTCACACTGCCCATCTGAAAGACCTCGACGTGCCTAACGCTACCTTCGACGACTATGACCTGACCAAGTTCTGCCGCCTGGACGAGATCGGCCTCGAAGCCACCGGCCAGCATCTGGAACCCGGCCGGGCGGTGCTGGCCTGCAAGGTCGCGGACCCGGATGACTGGTGCCACCGCTGCGGATCTCAGGGCACCCCAAGGGGCACGGTGGTACGGAGGCTGGCGCACGAGCCGTTGGGCTGGCGGCCCACGACCCTGCACATCACGGTCCGGCGCTATTGGTGCGATGACTGCGCCCACGTCTGGCGCCAGGACACCACCGCCGCGGCAGAACCCAAGGCCAAGATTTCCCGCCGCGCACTGCGCTGGGCCCTGGAGGCCCTGGTCATGCAGCATCTGACCGTCGCAAGGGTCGCCGAAGCGCTGGCGGTGCGGTGGAACACGGCCAACGACGCCGTGCTGGCCGAGGGCAAGCGGGTGCTCATCAACGACCCGGCCCGGTTCGACGGGGTCACCGCCATCGGCGTGGACGAGCACGTGTGGCGCCACACTCGGCGCGGGGACAAATACGTCACCGTGATCATCGACCTCACCCCGCTACGCGCCGGCACCGGCCCGGCCCGCCTGTTGGACATGGTCGAGGGCCGCTCCAAGAAGGCCTTCAAGACCTGGCTCGCCGAACGCGACCAGGCCTGGCGCGACCAGATCGAGGTGGTGGCCATGGATGGGTTCACCGGATTCAAGACAGCCGCGGAGGAGGAGTTGCCCGAGGCCACCGCGTCATGGATCCCTTCCACGTGGTCCGTCTGGCCGGGGATGCCGTGGACAAGTGCCGGCGGCGGGTCCAGCAACAGGTCCACGGCCACCGTGGCCGCAAGGACGATCCTCTCTACAAAGCCCGACGCACCCTGCTCACCGGGGCCGGGCTGCTCACCGACAGGCAGTACTCGCGGATCCAGGACGTCTTTGACGGTGACGACCACGTGGAGGTCGAGGCCACCTGGGCGTTCTACCAGCACATGGTCGCCGCCTACCGACAGCCGGACCGGACGAAGGGCAAGACGATGATGGCCACGCTCATCGCCAAGCTAGGCCGGGCGGTGCCGGCCAAGCTCACCGAACTGGCCGCGCTGGGCAGAACGCTGAAGAAGAGGTCGGCGGACATCCTGGCCTACTTCGACCTGTCCGGCACTTCCAACGGACCCACCGAGGCCATCAATGGCCGGCTCGAGCACCTCCGCGGATCCGCCCTGGGCTTCCGAAACCTCACCAACTATGTGACCAGATCACTGCTGGAATCCGGAGGATTCAGGCCCCGACTACACCCTGGATTGTGAAGAGCCTTTTAAGGAGTCCCTTTTGGGGCTGCCCTGGGGCAGCAGGAGAGGCTTCCATCCGGGGAAGTCGTCATCACTTCACGCCTCGGTGGTGCCGACAATCGATCGGACGCTATCCTTCAGGATCGATCTTGCGATCTTTCCAGTGGGAGTCATCGGCCACGCGTCGACGAAGATGACGTCGACCGGCACCTTGAAAGAGGCCAGACGTCCCCGACAGAATTCGATGATCTCTTCCGCGGTCGCGCTATCGGAAGCCTCGAGCTCCACGATTGCCACCGGAACTTCACCCAACCGCGTATTTGGGCCGGCGACTACCTGAACCACGTTCACGCCCGGGTACTGTGCGAGCACATTCTCGACATCGGCCGGGTGGACGTTGTTTCCACCAACGATGAATTTGTCGGAGAGTCGCCCGGTGACAGAAAGATAGCCGGCATCATCAAGGCGTCCGATATCCCCGGTATAGAACCAGCCGTCGTCATCCTTGACCGCCTGCGTCGCCTGCGGATTCTTGTAGTACTCCCGCATCACCGTGTAACCGCGGACCGCGATTTCCCCGTCCTCACCAACGCCGAGGGGGCGCCTGGTTACCGGGTCCACTATCGCGATCTCATAGTCGTCGATGACGACACCCTTGCCGGCGAGAATGCTCTCGACCGGATCGGTCGGCCGCCCCAATGTGGTCGTCGAGGTCGTCTCAGTCAGGCCGTACACGGGCATGAGCGAGACCATGCCTAGCTTGTCGCGAGCACCGCTAACGATTTCCGCCGGTATCCTCGCGCCGCCGATCCATCCGGTGCGCAGCGAAGACGTGTCGTAGTCCGCGAGTTCGGGATGATGGAGCAGATCATAGAAATGTGTCGGAATGCCCGACAGCACGCTGACTTTTCGGCTCTCGATCACCTGGAGCGCTTTTGTGGTGTCCCACTGGTCGAGTTGCGCGATCGCGCCGCCCGAAATCAGAGCCGGCAAGAAGCTACTGAAGACGCCTGACACGTGAAACAGAGGGAGGTGGCCCAGCACTCGATCCTCGGAACCCACTCCGAGCCAGGCCGTCACCGCTTTCATCATACGGAGCGCCTGATGGGTGTGAACAACGCCCTTGGGATGCCCGGTCGTCCCCGAGGTGAAGACGATGATCAGCGTGTCATCGACGGTGACGAGTGACTTGGCATGCGCCAGCTCCTGGGCCGAAGTCTCGCGTGCTCTGTCGAAGAACTCCTCGTAGATGCTGATACCTGCGGTTCGGTTGTCGCCCATTTGGACAACCCTGCGCAGCATCGGGAGTTCAGCCGACCCGGTTCCATCCCACGACGGACAGATCTCAGCGAATCTTGCGGCGTAGTCAATACCCAGGAATGGCTCGGGGATGAAGAGGATCGAGGTGTCCGATTGCCGAAGAACATACTCGGCTTCCCCGGCCTTGTACCTGGTGTTGATCGGAATCACAACCGCGCCGATCTTTGCTGCACCGATCCACAGGAGTAGCCATTCAGGATGATTCGGCAACCACAGTGCAACGTGATTCCCTTTGGAGATCCCCACAGCTAGTAATGCCCGCGCGATCTCGTCCGTTCGCGAGTCGACTTCCGACCAGGTCAACCGCCTGTCTCGGTGCATGATGGCCGGATTATCCGGATATCGCGCCGCGGTGGCCGACAGTTGTTCGTGCAGTAGTTCAGTACCCCTGGTCATAGCTCTCCTTGGTCGTCAATCCTGCAGGGCTGTAAAGACAGTCCCGCAACCGCTCGGTAGATCCGTCGGCTGGCAGTCGTGGCGCGCTCGGCCGCTTGAACGCCGTCAGGGACACGGGGTCCAGCGCCCCAAACGGTTCCGATCACCGCTCACCACCGAACGCGGCCTGACGCATCTCGGCAATACTAACCGGCATTCGCTTGTGCGAAAAGGGTTCCGAGATTCCGATACGGGGATGGTGCTGCGGCTCCGCTCCTGCGGGTCGATCGCCCTGGCTTGGCCTTCCGGAACTATGCGCACCATGGCGACCGATGGTCCAGCCCGGAGGCCCCAGCCTTCGAGGTCTCGAAACCTATTGCGGTTATTCGAACATAGCGATACGGTCTTCGATGTGACTTGGCTCTCATTCTGTATATCGAGCGCGACACCGGCGGCGGGCGTCCATCGAGAACTCGCATCTATCAAATCTGCCCCTCATCCACCTGTTCGGCCCGCTGGTCACACCCTTTCCCGCATGCGCCAATGTCATCACCGCTGGCGCAGGCCATCTAAGCATTAGCAGCTCGCGTCACATGCGCCGGCTGAAGGGAGATATAATGGAACTCGGAAGCGCCATACGAACATCAAAAATGGGTCTATATCAATGGTTAGTTATAGCCGTTTGTACACTGTGCAATATTATGGACGGCTACGACCTGTTCGTAATGGGTTTCGCACTCCCCCATTTACCTGAAGGGTTCGCCGCTCCTGCCGAAAAGGGTTACCTGGTGAGTTCAGCATTCCTTGGCATGGCACTTGGAATGATCTTGATCGCTCCCCTGGCAGATCGCTATGGACGGCGCCCACTCGCTCTAATCGGCCTGACGCTGAACTTCGTTGGGATGATCCTGGCAGCGTTTTCCCCGAGCTTCGAGACGCTGGCCGCAAGCCGATTCATCACTGGCCTCGGTGTTGGTGTGATGACCACGATAATCGTTGTTCTCGCTACGGAGTATGCCTCCGCGAAAAAACGCAACTTTGCCATCGGAATTATCGTTCTCGGACTCCCGTTGGGTAGCACTATCGCCGGTGCGGTGGGATTGACAGTGATCGATGTTTACGGTGGGTGGCAGGGTTTGTTCGTTGTCGGCGCGGTGCTGAGTGGGGCAATTCTCTTACTCACCATCGTCATGTTGCCCGAGTCGATTGAGTTCCTGAAGACCAAGGACACCGAAGACTCCAGAAAGCGGGTTGCTGCGATCCTCGATCGCATCGGCGGGGCAGTGGCAGAAGCCGCCCGCACGGATGCACCGGTCACGACACCAGCGGCTCGAGAGGTGGAACCGACTACAACGGCCTCGTTCTCGCGTTTGTTCTCCCCCCGGTTCAGGGAACGGACGATCCTTCTCTGGTTGGCGTTCGGTGGCATGGTGACGACCCAGTACTTCATCACCTCGTGGACCCCGCAGTTGATCTCTAATGTGACGGGACGGAACGACCTCGGGGGGATCGTCGGGACGGTGATCAGTTTCGGCGGGATGCTTGGCGCACTGATCTTCGCAGTGGTTGGGCTTCGGATGCTGGCCACCAAGATTGCCTGGATTGCCTCATTAATTTCTGCGTTCTGTCTGATTGCGTTCGTGCTGCTCATCTCTACACCCCTCGCCCTGGTTGCCGCCGCAATTCTCGGGACTTTCGCGATGATGGCAGTTGCCGCCGGAACGTCGATGGCGCCGCCGCTCTATCCGCTCGATCTGAGGGCGCGCGGTTATGGGTCTATGATCGGGTTCGGTCGTGTCGGCGCAATATTGATGCCAATCATCGTCGGTTACGCGCTTACGGTTTTCACTCCGCTCACGCTGTATGTGGCCGCAGTGGTGCCCATCGCCATCGCCGCGATCGTCGCATTCATTCTATGGCGACGTACGCGCGATGAGTTGGCGGCCGAAGGGCAGCAGTCCGATCAGAAGGTGCTGGAGGCAACTTGAACCGTCCCAGGTTTGATGCCGCTGCTGTTTGAGTCCGGAAGGATGGACAGCATGCCGAAGAAGATTGATGCCCAGCTGCGCTCGAGGTGTGTGCGCTTAGCCTCGATCCATCGACGTGGGTTCAGGCTGGAGGGTGGTTTCGGAAGCGCCGGGTGAGTCGATTTTGGGCGTGGGGAAGTAGCCGGCCTCGCTGCCGGGGGTGTTCCACTGTTGTTCCTTCGGTCGTGCCGGTATCGGCTGGCGGACGGATTTCTATGCCGGTTGCGGTGGCGGGTGCATGGCGGCGAAGAGCCGATCGAGTCCCTGTTGCCAAGGCCAGGCCTGAGGCAGGCGGATCCGGATCCGGCGGGAGCTGGAGGCGATTCGGGCCGGGATGTTCACGAGCCTGGCCCGGATGGTGCCGGTGCGAGCTTTGGTGAAGGCCCCGGCGGCGAGGATCCCGGCGGTGCGGGTGAGGTTGTAGGCTTTTCCCCGTGCAGACCAACCAGGCACTGTTGGCCCCGAAGTGTCCGGAGGGCAGGTGGGCCAGGGCGCTGTCCTTCAGGTCGGCGTTGACCTGCTCGATGACCGCGTGACCCCGGTGGGTCCGGTCCGCGGCCACCGTGTCCAACACGTCCGGGTCCACGGTGGTGAAGAAGGCGTGGAACCGGTGCGTGTCGAACAAGGTCGGCTGCCCATCGCCTGCTTGCCGGTTCAGCTCCGGGATGCGGCGTACTACCAGCCTTCCGGCGATGCGTTCGCTTTTCTTGCGGGAGGAGAACGCCGTGAAGGGTGTTTCGGCGACTTCGGCCTTGGAGATCCAGGTCCCGGCGGCCTCGTCGAAGACGGCATCGGTGTATTCAATGGCCCTCCACGCGGTGTCGCCGATGCCGGCGATGGCGCGCTTGACGGCCGGGTCCATCCGCACGGTCACCGAGACATCAGCGCCGCCGGCCAGGGCCGCCGATACCGGGCCGTGTCCGTAGTAGGCCGAGTCAAAACGGCACAGCACGGGAGGGCCAGTGCGCACGCGTGCCAGGTTGGCCAGGGCTTCGCCGACCAGTCGCCCGGCGCCGCGGGCCGAGTTCGCCGCACCCTTGCGCAACCGTTGGGCCACGATCACCGGGGCCGTGGTGTCGGTGGTGGCCGTGGCCAGCAGGGCGTTGAGTCCGCGGACCCCGGAGTATCCGTATCCGGAGCCCTGCTTGGCGTACCCGTGGACCTCGATGATCGTGTCGTCCACATCAACATAAACGAACTGTCCTGCGCCGGGGCTGCCCAGCAGAGGAGCCCGTCCAGCTAGGCCGTTCAGGATCCGGGAGGCGACCGCGTCGAGCTGGCGCACGTGCCCGAAAGTGAACGAACGCAGGAATGACCCCAGCGTTGAGGGCGCGTAGCAACCGGTGAACACGCGCCTCATCGCCCCGTGTCGCAATACGGCCATGTCATCAATCGAATCCGCTCCGGCGCACATCCCAGCAACCAGCGCCGCGACCTTGGCCCCGGCGTTGGCGCCTTTGTCGGTCGGCACCGTCAACCGCTTGTTGGCCAGCTGGTGAAGGCCCGCCTCGGCGGCCAGTTCCATCACCGGGACCAGCCTAGCAGAGCCGACGAGGTTCGGCTCGTCGAAGGAAACTGACAGTGCAGACCGGGTGTGGGAAACTTGCATCTACGAGATGCCCTCTCATCGCGGTGGAACGGAACCTTAGACAAGTGCCATTCTTCCCGGTCAGACGGGCATTTCGTTCTTAATTACGCACCAGTACCAAGCATGCTCATCGGTGGATCAAGGCTTAGTGCGTGAGCACCAGCAGGAGTACCCCACTCAGACCGCCGCGGTTACCGCGGTCGCCGGTCAGGAGGGCGTCTCGCGTGAGTCCGTGCGGCGCTGGCTCGCGCAGGCCGAGGTTGACGACGGAACCCGACCTGGTGTCACCAGTGAGGAGTCTGCCGAGGTCAAGCGGCTCAAGGCCGAGAATCGGCGGTTGCGGGAGGACAACGAGATCCTGCGTCGGGCCTCGATTTTCTTCGCGGGGGAGCTCGACCCCCGCAACCGCTGATCGTCGCGTTCATCGACGAGATGAGGGCCGAGGGCCACGCAGTCGAGTCGATCCTCCGGGTCCTGCGCCAGCAGGGCCTGAAGATCGCTGCACGGACCTATCGGGCCTGGAAGAACCCCGCCCGTATCGCCGACCGCACCGTCACCGACGCCCTGGTCGAAGACAAGATCCGTGAGCTCGCCTGGGAGTTCAACGAGGTCACCGGTTGTCGTCAGATGACCCCGGAGGGACTCTACGGGCGCCGCAAGATGCTCGCCCTTCTCCGACGTCGACCAGGCTTGGCCGGAACATCTCGCGGTGCAGTAGACTGGGCCATGCGCACCCTTGGCCTTGAGGGCATCGTCCGGGCGAAGAAGCTGCGCACCACCATCCCCGGAGCAGATGGAAAGCGTGCTGGTGACCTACTCAATCGTGACTTCACCGCGGCGGTGCCGAACCGGGTGTGGGTTACGGATTTCACCTACGTACGGACCTGGGCAGGATTCGTCTACGTCGCATTCGTCTACGTCGCATTCGTCCTGGACGTGTTCGCCCAGCGGATCGTGGGCTGGCACGCATCGACCAGCATGCGCGTGGACCTGGTCATGACCCCGCTACGAATCGCGCTGTGGCAACGTGATCGGGAAGGACACCCCGTCTCACCAGGGGATTTGATCCATCACAGCGACGCTGGATCGCAAGGCGAATTCAACCGGTCGTCGCAACACCGTCTTGTTTGAGTAACTGTAGTTGCTCGGCGAACACCTCTGCAGGTGTTTTCCAGTCGAGTGCTTTCCGGGGTCGGCTGTTGACCGCCAGCGCGACGGCTTCCAGGTCGGCGGCTGTCCACCGCGATAGGTCGGTGCCCTTCGGGAAGTACTGGCGCAGCAAGCCGTTGGTGTTCTCGTTCGTGGGGCGCTGCCAGGGGGAGTGCGGATCCGCGAAGTACACCTTCGTGCCCGTATCGAGGGTGAATTGAGCATGCGCGGACAGTTCCCTCCCGCGATCCCAGGTCAGTGTCTTGCGCAGCTGTTCCGGCAGGCGAGTCATCGACGTTGTCAGTGCGGCGTTCATCGCGATGGCCCCGTAGCCGGCCAGCGCAGGACCATTCTTGACTCGTGGAACCTCCCCGTAGCCCTCGAGTCTGGGCAGATGCACCAACAGCGTGGAGCGGCTCTTGCGTTCGATGACGGTGCCGATCGCGGACCGGTTCGTCCCGATTGGGATTGCTCGCGATCTTGTCAGCGGATTGCTCAATTGTGTCAGTGCCTTCAAGCGGAAGGTGAGG
>NZ_JBHLWH010000030.1:0-60432 GCF_042433045.1 Citricoccus parietis
CACCTCACCGGGAGGCTCCCCTCACGTCAACCCCGAAACGCCGTCACCAACCTCATGGCCGGATACATCTAAGGGCTCACCGACCGCCTATCACACGGACTCCTCACAGGGCCCGACTCCGTCATCTGGGACGGGGTCGGGCCCTGTTGGCCGTCCCACCCGGAGATTGTTGCGCCGGATGTCGATCAGTGGTCGGCGGATGACGCTCGATGGCCGGCGACGGCAGCCGCGCTGCTTCACTGGCCGCCATGACCTCACCGACGAAGCCACTGCTGTTCAACGCCGCCCCGATGTTCACGGCCTCCCACGGCCACCACGGGCAGTGGCGCCGGCCGGACGCGATCGACCCGGAGTTCAACGACGTGCGGCTCTGGATCGACCTGGCGAAGAAGCTGGAGGAGGCCACCTTCGACGGGATCTTCTTCCCGGACGTCTCCGGCCACCACGGCCCCGTGGACGTCCCCATCGACACGATCGTGGAAGAGGGCCTGCAACTGCCCTCCAACGATCCGCTGCTGCTGCTGGCGGCCCTGGCCACGCACACCGAGAACATCGGCCTGGCGTTCACGTCCAACATCCTGCAGGCCCACCCGTTTACCTTCGCGCGTCAGGTCTCCACGCTCGACCACCTCTCCGGCGGCCGGGCCTCCTGGAACATCGTCACCGGCTGGCAGAACAACGGCGCCCGCAACTTCGGTCTGAGGTCCCTGCCGGAGCATGACAGCCGCTACGAGTGGGCCGAGGAATACGTGGAGGTCGCCTACAAGCTGTGGGAGGGCTCCTGGGACGAGGGGGCACTGCTCAAGGACAAGGCGAACAGCCGATTCTCGGACCCGGCAATGGTCCACAAGATCTTCCACGAGGGGCCGCGCTACCGGGTCGAGGGCCCGCACCTGCCCTCCCCCAGCCTCCAGCGCACGCCCCTGCTCTACCAGGCCGGATCCTCGGCGGCCGGGCGGGCCTTCGCGGCCCGACATGCCGAGGGGGTCTTCCTGATGCCGGACTCCCCGGCCGGCGCCGCGGAGCAGATCTCCCAGACCCGGGCCCTGGCCGTCGAGGCCGGCCGCCGTCCCGAGGACCTGAAGTTCTTCCCCGGCCTGTCCTTCATCGTCGGGGACACCGAGGAGGAGGCGCAGGACAAAGCCGAGTTCGTGCACTCCTATGTCAGCGTGGCCGGCCTGCTGGCCCACATGGCCGTGGTCGACGACGACGGCCAGGCCTATCCCCTGGACACCCCGCTGTCCCGGGTACGGACCCAGGCCATGCAGGGCACCGTGGAACGCGCCCGGTCACGGATCACCGATCGCGAGCCCATCGTCGAGGACCTGGCCCTCGAGTTGCGCAGCAATCCGCTGGTCGGCACGCCGGAGCAGATCGCCGATGCCCTCGAGGAATGGCGCGACGCCGGCGTCGACGGGATCAATGTCATGAGCTACGTGCTGGGTGACTACGCCGAGTTCGCCGACAAGGTCATCCCCGTGCTCCGCGAGCGCGGCCTGGCCAAGACCGCGTACGGGGAGGGGTCCTACCGCAGGAAACTGTTCGGCGAGGACCGCCTCAACGATCGGCACCCGGCCGCGGCGTACCGCGGGGCCTTCAGCAACGGACCACGCACCTGGGAAGAGGCCACCGCATGAGCACCACCATCCTGTCCACCCCGGGTCACACCTCCATCCCGACCGCCGAACTCCGCAGCCACTTCGCACGGGTGTTCGACCGCATCTCCGAGGGGGTGCTGGCGCGTGAGGAGCAGCGAGTGCTGCCGTACGAGCAGGTCGGCTGGCTGAAGGAGGCGGGCTTCGGCCGAGTGCGGATTCCCCGCGAACACGGCGGCTTCGGGGCCTCCCTGGAGCAGCTGGCCGTGCTGCTGATCGACCTGGGCGCCGCGGACTCCAACCTCGTGCAGGCCTGGCGCGGCCACATCGGCTTCGTGGAGTTCGTGCTCAGTCACGCCAACGGGGACTACCGGGCGTTCTGGCTCGCCGAACTGGCCACCGGGGTCATGGTCGGCAATGCCGAGAGTGAGCGAACCGGCCATTTCGCGACGCCGGCCACCCATATCCACGACGCCCAGGAGGTTCCGGACGGGGTGGAGCTCACCGGCACCAAGTACTACTCCACCGGGTCCATCTACGCGGACTGGATCTTCGTCAGCGCCGCCGACCGGCGGGGCGGCGGTTCCGGAACCGACACCGCGCTGCCGCCGCTGGTCTCCGTCCAGGTCCGCCGCGACCACCCCGGCGTGGACATCCAGGACGACTGGGACGGCTTCGGCCAGCGCCTGACCGGTTCGGGGACGGCCACGTTCACCGCCGTGCCGGCCGACCCACAGCTGATCAACCCGCGAGTGGACGAATCCGCTGGGCCTTCCGTCCAGCACGCCGTCTACCAGCTCACCCACCTGTCTGCGCTGGCCGGCATCGTCCAGGCCGCGCACCGGGACATCACGGCCTTCATCACCTCGCGGTCCCGCAACCTGTTCAACCCCACGATCGCCCTCACCGAGGACACCATGGTGCAGCAGGTCGTCGGGGAGACCTACGGCGCGGTGAAGACCATCGAGGCCTCCGTCCTCGCTGCGGCCGCCTCCCTGGACCGCGCCCTGGCCTCCGGTGATCCGGCCGACCATGCCGCCGGTGACGCCCACCTGTTCGCCGTGCAGGGCACCGTCATCGAGCTGGCCCTGCACACCGTGGGCCGCGTCTTCGAGGTCGGCGGCGCCTCGGCCACCTCCACCTCGCGAGCCCTGGACCGCCATTGGCGCAATGCCCGCACCATCAGCTCCCACAATCCGGCGATCCTCCGGCAGCGCGTGGTCGGCGACTACCTGCTCAACGGCACGTCACCGGCGGAGTCGACGGCCCGGATCCTGACGGGGCAAGCGGGTCAAACGGGACAAGCGGGTCACTAGAGCCGTTCCATCACCAGTTCCGCGTTGAGCCGGGCGGCGGCCATGGTCCCGGCGGCCGCCGCGGCGCCGACCTGGGCCGAGAGGTCCGCGACGTTGCCGGCGGCCCAGACGCCGGGAACACCCGTCCCGCCAGCGGCGTCCACCGCGATGAAGCGGCCCATCGGGTTCTCCTCCATCTGAAGCCCCAGGTCCTCGAAGACCTCGGCCCGGGCCAACATCCGCGGTGCCACCACGATCACCTCGGCCGGCACCACAGTGCCATCCGCCAGCCGGATCCCGGCCACCCGTCCCTCCTGGGCTTCGACGTCGGCACCGGACCCGACCTCGACTCCGGCGGCCTGCCCCTCCACGACCTCGATGCCCAGGGTCTGCAGGGTCCGAGCGCCCTCCGCGTCCACGGGGCCGGAGTGGGCCAGGAACGTCACGTCGTCACTGAGCTGGCTGAACAGCATGGCC
Source organism: Citricoccus parietis (assembly GCF_042433045.1). NCBI lineage: Bacteria > Bacillati > Actinomycetota > Actinomycetes > Micrococcales > Micrococcaceae > Citricoccus > Citricoccus parietis. The sequence goes on from NZ_JBHLWH010000030.1 coordinate 3,368, forward strand.
TGGTGCACGGAGTTGGGGCTGGTCCCCAGGACCAGGATGGAGCGGTCCCGGACCTCCCAGCCGTGGCAGTAGGGGCAGTGGATCACGTCCCGGCCCCAGTGCTCGGCCAGGCCGGGGATCTCCGGCAGCTCGTCCGTCAGGCCCGTGGCGATGAGCAGGTTCTTGGCCGTGAGGACCGCGCCCGCTGAACCCGCCAGCGTCGCCTCGAAACGTCCGTCCTCCAGGCGGCGGACCGCTGTGATCTCGCCGTCCAGGATCTCTCCCCCGTAGTCGGCGACCTCGCGGCGGCCGGCGGCGAGCAGTTCGGCGGGGCTGATGCCCTCGCGGCCCAGCAGTGCGTGGACGCCCTCGGCCGGGGCGTTGCGGGGACTGCCGGAATCCACCACGGTGACGGTGCGCCGCGACCGCGCGAGGGTCACCGCCGCGGCGAGTCCGGCGGCGCCACCGCCGGCCACGAGGACGTCGAGTTCGGGGGCTGCTGAGGTGTCGTGTGTTGAGGTCATGCCACTCATCCTGAAGGCGGGACCTTCAATTGGCAAACATTCTTGCCGAACAGCAAAATTGTCCTCGGGACGCCCGTCAGTCGGCGCCGAGCAGCCTGCGCCGCTTGCGGTACATCTTCTTCATGCCGTCGGCGGGCAGGATGGGCTCGGGCCATTTGGGCTGCAGCTCATCGCCCAGCGTGATCCCCCGGAACCGGCGGCCGAACATGGGCAGCACCCACTGGCGCAGCCACTCCACGTCCCGGCTGACGGCCTGGACGGGCCCCACCCGCTCGCTGGGCCCGAAGGGCTCGAACTCCAGCTGGTGCCGGACCCCCAGGATGTTGAGGATCTGGATGGCCATGTACCGGTGTCCGGCGCGGTTCATGTGGAGCTTGTCGATGTCCCACATGCGGCGGTCACGGTATGCGTCCCACGTCCAGTAGTCCACCAGGGTCACGTTGTCCGGGTGCCGGCGGGCGATCTGCCGCACGTGGTCGTTGAACGCCCAGTTCCGGCGCTTGAACGGCTCCAGCACGGGATGCAGCGGGATGTCGAACCCCGTGAAGAGGAGCACGCGCGCCCCGGAGGACACGAGGCGTTCCACCGCCTGGGTGTACGTCTGCAGGACGGGACCCAGGTCCTTGCGCAGCTCGAGCAGGTCGTTTCCGCCCGCATAGAAGCTGATGAGGTCCGGCTTCAGGTCCAGGGCCGGCTCGATCTGCTCCTCCACGACCCCCGCGAGGCGCCGGCTGCGGATCGCCAGATTGGCGTAGCGGCTGTCCGGGTCCGCCTTGGAGAGCTGTTTGGCCACCCGGTCCGCCCAGCCGCGCACCCCGTTGGGGTGCCGGGTGTCCCAGTCCCCCACCCCCTCGGTGAAGGAGTCTCCGATGGCCACAAACAATCCCATGGGGGACGACGCTAGAGGAGCCGCCGTTCAGGACGGTGTCCGGCCGGTGACGGCCACGCGAAGTCTGCCCTAATGGAATCCGTCAGAGCACGCACCCCACGAGCACCGGCTCGGGGTGCAGGCGCACGCCCCACCGGGCCTCGACGCCGTCACGCACCGTGCGGGCGATCGCCAGCAGATCCGCCGTGCTCGCATGGCCCCGGTTGGTCACGGCGAGCGTGTGCTTCGTGGACAACGACGCGCGGGCGCCGGCGATGGCCTGCTCGTCCGGTCCCAGCCCGAAGCCCTTGCCGAAGCCGGCGCGGTCGATGAGCCATGCGGCGGAGAGCTTGACCAGCTTCTCTCCGTCCTCGTCCTGGCCGGCACCGTAGGCCGGGGCGTCGGCGGGCAGGTGCGCCCGGACGGACGCGGGGACGATGGGGTTGGTGAAGAAGGAGCCCGTGGACCAGGTGTCCTGGTCCTGGGCGTCCAGGACCATCCCCTTACCGGCCCGTAACCGCAGCACCTGATGGCGGACCGTCTCCAGCGGGGCGGACTCCCCCTCGTCCACGCCGAGGGCCTGGGCCAGCTGGGCGAAGCGGACCGGGGCGATGCTTCCCGAGCGGTGCAGCCGGAAGTCCACGGAGAGCACCACCCAGCGGGGAGTTGAGTCCAGCATGCTCCGCTTGATGACGGAGTCGCGGTACCCGAACCGCAGGTCCTCGTGACTCAGCTCGACCAGTTCGCCCGCCTGGCGGTCCCAGGCCTGGACGGACACCAGAGTCCGGGAGACGTCCGAGCCATAGGCGCCCACGTTCTGTACCGGGGTGGCCCCGGCGGAGCCCGGGATGCCGGAGAGCGCCTCGAGCCCGGTCAGGCCCTGCGCCACCGTCCAGGCGACGGCCTCGTCCCAGTCCTGACCGGCGGCCATCCGAACGAGAACCGACTCGCCTGTCTCTTCCACAACCTGGACCCCCCGGAAGGCGAGCTGGACCACGGTGCCGGGGAAGCCGGCGTCGGCCATCAGGGTGTTCGATCCGCCGCCCAGGATCAACAGGGGCGTGCCGGCAGCATCGACGGACCGGATGGCCTCCGTGGCGGCCTCGGCAGACTCTGCCGCGATCCACCCGGCGGCAGGGCCTCCGACCCGGCTCGTGGTGTACTCGGCCAGGCGGACGCCCGCCTCGATCCCCGCGGGCCCCGTGGTGGCCACCCGCCCACTCACGCGGCGGTCCCCTCCGAGACCCGGACGACGGCCTGAGCCTTGGTCAGGAGCTTGGCGTCCCCATGCCCGGCATCGGTGACGCTGAGGTCGATCCGGACCGTGCCGGCGTCGTCATCAATCTTGCCGACCTTGCCGGAGACGGTCAGGGTGGCGCCCTCGGCCTCGTCGACGGGGACCATGGCGGAGAAGCGGGTCTGGTAGTCGAGGATGGCGCCGGGGTCCCCGCACCAGTCGGTGACGAGCTGGACGGCGGCGCCCATGGTCAGCATGCCGTGGGCGATCACGCCCGGCAGGTCCACCGAACGGGCGGTGGACTCGGACCAGTGGATCGGGTTGAAGTCGCCCGAGGCCCCCGCATAGCGGACCAGGTCGGCCCGGGAGAGGGTGACGGTGGTGGAGCCGATGGAATCGCCTTTCTCCATGGTGATCATTCCTCTCCGCGGACCAGCAGGGTGGACCGCACGGTGGAGACGGCCTCGCCGCCGGTGGTGGTGATCTCGGTGGCCGTGGTGACCATGGTGTGGCCGCCAAGCGACTTGACCGATTCGACCGTGGTGGCCCCGATGAGCTCGTCGCCGGCCACGGCCGGGCGCCGGTGGGTGAAGCGCTCGTCCGCGTGGACCACCCTCGAGAAGTCGATGCCGGCATCCGGATCGGCCACGACGGCGGCCTCGGCCCTCTGCGCGAGCGTCACCAGGAAGGTGGGCGGGGCCACCAGATCGGAGTAACCGAGACCCCGGGCGGCGGCGAGGTCCGTGTGCGCGGGGTGCGTGGCCTGGACGGCCGTGGCGAACTCGCGGATCTTCTCCCGCCCGACGATGTAGGGCTCGGTGGGCGGATAGGTCCGCCCCTGCAGGTCCGGGTTCACGCCCACTGCGGTACTCCTCAGGTCCGGTGACATCGGCTTACAGCCTACCGCTCGGCGGCTCCCGCCCTGGTCTCTCGCGCTTGCCGGTGGCGGCGCTGGGCGTCCCGCGCCCGCAGCACCTGCGCCACGAGGTGGGTGACGAGTCCGAGGCCGATGAGGCCGATCGCGGCCCACTGGATGGGCTGGACCTGCACCCCGCCGCCGATCAGCGCCAGCACGATGCCGAGCAGGATGAGTCCCGTGCCGGTCAGCAGGGTGATGCGATAGGCCTTCGAGCCGTTGTCCCAGGGATTGAACACGCATCCACCGTATCCCTGAATCGCCTCAACACGAGATCCACGAGCTCTTCGGGCACCCCGCCGGTCTGCCCCAGCAGCGGAATCGTGGTGGCCTCGGCCCCGGCAGCCGCGGCCTCGGAGACCAGCAGCGACTGGAAGTATCCGGGCGCCAGGAGGTAGCTGAGCACCAGGACCGGCCGTCGGGGATCCCGAGAGCACAGGTCCCCGACGGCGGCCGCGACCCGGGGCTGCGCGGCCGAGAGGTAGGCCGCGGCCACGGGCGTGCCGAGCCGTTCGGCCAGGCGGTACGCGACGGCGCGGCAGTCGGCGACGGCACCGGCGTCGGTGGATCCGGCCGCGCCGAGGACCACCTGGTGGTGCCCGCGCACGAAGCCGGCATCCACGGCCCGGCGCGCGAGCAGGTCGACGAGGAGCTCGTCCGGACCCAGCGCGGGGGCCACGGGGATGCCCCGGGCGGCACGCCTGAGGTCCACCTTGACGTGGTAGCCGCCGGACAACAGCACGGGCACGACGACGGCGCTCCGGTCCGCCGGCAGGCCCGCCAGGACCTCCCCCACCTGCGGCGTCTGGACGTCCACGTGCGTCAGCAGGACCTCGATCCCGCCTTCGGTCTGCTGCCGGACGGCCAGGGCGAGGGCGGAGATCCGAGCCTGTCCCACCGGGTCCGCGGTCCCGTGGGAGACGGCGACGAGGGTGAGGGGGCTGGTATTTCCCGTCATGCGGCCTGCTCATGGCGTCCGACGGCGACGATCCCGTCCCGCACGCGCACGGGAAAGGTGGCCAGTCTCAGCGCCGGATCGGTGAGGCACTCCCCCGTGGCCAGGTCGTAGACCTGCTTGTGCAGGGGCGAGGTCAGGGTGGGGCGGCCGCCCCGCGAGCCGACGATCCCGCGGGCCATCACGTGCGCCTTCGCGTACGGGTCCCAGTGTGAGACGGCGACGACCTCGTCCGAGGGCAACCGCACCACGGCGACCTGCTCGTGGTCCACGAGGGCCGCCTCCGCCCACAGCGGCTCGAGCGCCTCGAGCGGGCAGACCGGCTGCCAGTCGGTGGTGGCGTGGGTGGCGGGGTGGGTGTCCGGGTGCACAGCGGTGAGTGTCATGGACCCACCGTAGGAATCGGTTGTTTCCGTGAGTCTCGCGGGATGTTTCGCGCGTGCAACGTTGTCCTCTCCCCGCCCCCGGCCACCGGTGTGAGACCCACGTCATGCAGCCGTTACACGAGGGACACGGCAGGGAAACCGCCGGCTCCTAGCGTGAATGACCTACGACGCAAGGGGATGGACTCATGACCGTGCAACCCGACCAGCAGCCCGCAGGGCGATCCGCGGAGCAGCCCGCAGGGCGAACCACCGATCGAACCACCGAACGGCCGACCGCCAGGACGATCGCCGTGATCGGTGGCGGCCCGGCTGCCCATCGGCTGGTCGAGGCGCTGTTGGCCCGCAGCGGGGATGACCTCCGGATCGAGGTCTTCGCCGAGGAGCCCTGGGCTCCCTATGACCGGGTGGCGCTGTCCCGGCGGTTCACGGATCCCCAGGACGCGCTGGCCCTGGAGCCCCTGCCCACCGGGGACTCCCGCCTCGAGCTGCACATCGGCTCCCGGGTCACCGGGATCGACCCTGACGCGCGGACCCTCACGGCCCTCAACGTCGGCAGCACCGGGGATGCCGCCGGAGACGAATCCATCCTCCCCTGGGACGAGCTGGTCCTGGCCACCGGCAGTGACGCCGCCCGGCCGGCAATCCCGGGGGCCGGGGACATGACCGTCTACCGGACCATCGAGGACGTGGACCGGTTGCGGGAGCACGTGGCGGACCTGGCCGAGCGGCTCGGGCGCACGCCACGCGCCGCCGTGATCGGCGGCGGCCTGTTGGGACTGGAGGCCGCCGGTGGGTTGCGGACGCTCGGCGCGGACGTCACCGTCGTCCACTCCCGGCCCTGGGTCATGAACGCCCAGCTGGACGAGTTCGGCGGACGGACGCTGAACCGGCTGCTGCGCGGTCAGGGATACGTCCTGCGGCTCGGCGAACGGCCCAGCGCCCTCGAGAGGTCAGCCCGGGGAGAGGTCCTGCGCTTCGCCTCCGGCGAGGACCTCGAGGTGGACCTGGTGGTCGCGGCCACGGGGATCACGGCGCGGGACGAGCTCGGGGCAGGGATCCTCGAGCTCGGGCCACGGGGCGGGTTCGTCATCGACGAGCGGTGCGCCACCTCGGCGCCGCACGTGTGGGCCATCGGCGAGGCCGCCAGTTTCGAGGGCGAGTGCATGGGCCTGGTCGCACCGGCCAACACGATGGCCGAGGTGGTCGCCGACCGGCTGTGCGGCGGGACCGGTACGTTCCCCGGCTTTGACACGGCGGCCAAGCTCAAACTCTCCGGGCTGGACGTGGCCAGCTTCGGCGACGGCTTCGCTGCAGCCCCCGGCGCCCTCGAGGTCGTCTACGCGGATCCCACGGGCGGCCTCTACCAGAAGCTCGTGGTGTCCGAGGATGCCCGCACGCTGCTCGGCGGGATCTTCGTGGGCGATGCGGCCCCCTACGCGTCCTTGCGGCCGCTGCTGGGGCGGGAGCTTCCCGGGGAGGCCGGGGCCTTCCTGTCCGCCGCCGGCAACGGGGCGCCCGTGGACCTGCAGATGCCGGACGACGCCCAGATCTGCTCCTGCCGGGACGTCAGCGCCGGCGATCTGCGCGCCGCCGTGTGCGGCGGGTGCCCGGACCTCGGGGCACTCAAGGCGTGCACCGGCGTCGGGACCCAGTGTGGTTCCTGCCTGCCCGCGGCCCAGAAGGTCATGGAGCAGCAGATGGCCGAGCTGGGAATGGAGGTCTCCACGGCGCTGTGTGAGCACTTCGCCCTGTCCCGGTCCGAGATGTTCGAGGCCGTCCGCACCACGCGGCTGACCACGTTCAGCGAGATCGTCGCCCGTTTCGGCACCCCGGCGGACCCGTCCGTGAACCTCGGCTGTGATCTCTGCAAGCCCGTGGCGGCCTCGGTACTGGCCACCCTCCATGGGGAGTACATCCTCGGCGGGGACCGCGGCGGCCTGCAGGACACCAATGACCGCGCCCTGGCGAACATGCAGAAGGACGGCACCTACTCCGTGGTCCCCCGCATCCCGGCCGGCGAGATCACGCCCGCCAAGCTCGCGGTGATCGCCGAGGTTGCCGGGGACTATGGGCTCTACACCAAGATCACCGGCGCCCAGCGGATCGACCTGTTCGGGGCCCGCCTGGATCAGCTGCCGGGCATCTGGGAGCGCCTGGTGGCGGCAGGCTTCGAGTCCGGCCAGGCCTACGGCAAGGCGCTGCGCAACGTGAAGTCCTGTGTGGGCTCCACGTGGTGCCGCTTCGGCGTGCAGGACTCCGTGGCCATGGCCATCACGCTCGAGGAGCGGTACCGGGGCCTGCGCTCCCCGCACAAGATGAAGTTCGGCGTCTCCGGCTGCGCCCGTGAGTGTGCCGAGGCCCGCGGCAAGGACGTCGGCGTCATCGCCACGAGTGAGGGCTGGAACATGTACGTGGGCGGCAACGGCGGCGCCACCCCGGCCCACGCCCAGCTGCTGGCCAAGGACCTCGACGATGAGACGCTGCTGCGGTACATCGACCGGTACGTGGTCTACTACATCCGCACCGCCGAACGGCTCCAGCGCACCGCCCGGTGGATGGAGGAACTGCCCGGGGGCCTCGATCACGTCCATGACGTGGTGGTCAAGGACACCCTCGGGATCGCCGCTGACCTGGAGCAGGTCGTGGCCGAGCACCTGGAGACCTACCGGGACGAGTGGGCGGCGACCCTCGAGGACCCCGAACGGCTGCGCCGGTTCCGCGGTTTCGTCAACGCACCGGGCGTGCCAGACGTACCGGGCGCACCGGAGGCCGGCCCCGTCGTGGTGGCCGGCCCGCGGATTCCGGTGCGGGGAGGCCAGCGATGAGCCCGGCAACGAGCGCAACGACAGGTACGGATTTCGCCCCCGGCAGCGTGGCCCTCGTCGGCGGTGGCCCGGGTGCGGCCGACCTGCTGACGGTGCAGGCGCTGCGCCTGCTGCGGCAGGCCGACGTCGTGTACTTCGACCGGCTGGCCCCGAGCGAGGACCTGGCCGTCTGGGCCCCCCGGGCCCGGCTGGAGGACGTCGGCAAGCGGCCCGGGCACCACAAGGTGCCGCAGCCGGAGATCAACCGGCTGCTCGTGGCCTCGGCACTGGCCGGGCTGCGCGTGGTCCGCCTCAAGGGCGGGGACCCCTTCGTGTTCGGCCGCGGCAGCGAGGAGGCCGCCGCCTGCGAGGAGGCCGGGGTGCCCGTGACCGTGGTCCCGGGCATCACCTCGGCCGTGTCCGTTCCGGCCGCGGCGGGGATTCCCGTCACCGCCCGCGGGATCAGCAAGTCTTTCACAGTCGTCTCCGGACACGATCCCCTCAGCGAGGAGGAACTGGCCGGGTTGGCCCAGCTGGGCGGCCAGGGCGGGACGGTGGTGGTGCTCATGGGCATCGGCACCCTGGGCCACACCGCCGCCGGCCTGATGCGGCACGGGCTGGATGCCCGTACGCCGGCAGGCCTCGTGGAACGCGGCTGCACCCCTCAGCAGCGGGTCTGCCTGGCCCCGCTCGACCAGATCCTGCTGGCCTCGGCGGTGGAGGGCATCGCCTCACCGGCCGTGCTGGTCATCGGCGAGGTGGTGCGGCTGGCCCCCGGGGCAGAACTGCCCTGGTCCGGGCTGACCGGGCTGACGGAACTGACCGGGCTGACTGGGCTCACCGATCTCGTGGACAACGCATGAGTGAGCCGGCCACCGTGACCTCCGTGGCGCCGGTCCTGCCACCGACGCTCGCCGGCTTCCGGATCGGCGTCACCTCGGATCGTCGCAGCGAGGAGCTCATCAGCGCCTTCCAGCGCCGCGGTGCCGAGGTGATGCACGCCCCGGCCCTGCGGATCGCCCCGCTGACCGAGTCCGTGACCCTGCACCGGGACACCCGCCGTGTCATCGGGGCCCTGCCGGACTACGCCGTCATCACCACGGCGTACGGGATGCGCCGGTGGATGGAGGCAGCGGACGCCTACGGGCTCGGCACTGACCTGCACCGCACCCTCGCTGCCGCCGCCATCCTCGTCCGGGGTTCCAAGGCCCGCGGTGCCGTCCGGGCCGCTGGGCTCGACGACGTCGGCTCACCCGAGGACGAGCGGACGGCGTCCGTGGTGGACCTGCTCCTGGCACGGAACCTGTCCGGTCGCACCGTGGCGTTCCAGCTGCACGGGATGCTGGACCATCACCAGATCGCCCGGCTGGAGAAGGCCGGTGCCCGCGTGCTGACGGTGATGCCCTACACGTGGGCCCGGCCCACGGAGGACTCGGCGCTTTTGCGGATGATCGAGGCCGCCATCGACCGCCAGCTCGATGTGCTCACCTTCACGGCGGCCCCGGCGGTGGAGGCCTTCCTCGCCGTCGCCCAGCAGTACGGCCGGCTGGACCCCCTCCTCGAGGCGTTGCGGACGGATGTGGCGGCGGCCGTCGTCGGGAAGGTCACCGCCGGGCCGCTGCACGAGGCCGGACTCCAACCACTGATTCCCTCCCGGTGGCGCCTCGGCGCGATGATCCGGTTGGTGTGCGATCACTTGGAGCAGCAGCAGGTCTTGCGCATCCGGACCCAGTGGGGGCCCGTGGAGATCCGCGGTGCGCAGGTGCACCTGGTGGATCACGCGGCCGATCCCGTTCAGCTTGCCCCGGGGCCGATGGCCCTGCTCCGTGAACTGGTGGACGCCCAGGGAGCCGTGCTCTCTCGCGGGCACCTACTGGAGGCCCTGCGCCAGTGCGAATCCGAGCATGCCCTGGAGATGCTGGTCTGGCGGCTGCGCCAGCAGCTGCCGGTTCCGGGACTGGTGGCCACCGTGGTCAAGCGAGGCTACCGGCTGGCTGTCTGACCGGCGGTCCCGCCAGCAGCGCCTCGATCCGGCCCCGGCACGTCCCACAGCCGGTTCCCGCACCGCAGCGGCCGCCGACCTCGTCCACGGTGGCGCACTCCAGGGCCGCCTCGTGGACCTGTCCGGCCGTGGCCCCCGAACACCGGCACAGCACGTCCTCCGGTCCCAGCTCACGGTCCGCGGCGGCGTGTTCCATCGCCAGCAACGCGGAGCGGTCCGCCACGGGCAGGGTTCCGGTGAGGGCGTGCCGGGAGAGTTCCGCCGCCGAGCGGGGCAGGCCGATGGCCACGAACCCCAGCAACCGGGCCCCCTGCGTGACGATACGCAGGTACTGCCCCGCCTCCGGGTCCGCCCACGTGGACACGCTCGGGCCCTGCGGGTCCCACGGGTCTGCGGTGAGATCACCCGCGCAGGCGACGGACAGCGTGTGGGACTTCACCACGATGGGGTCCAGGCGGCCGGCCGGGGTGGGGGTGGGAGTGGGCGTGGGGACGGGACGGCCGGCGGCATCGCGTTCCACCGCCTCCGGGACGCCGGCCTCGTCCCGGAGGGCACCGGCGGCGGCACGGGCCTGGTCCCAGCCGGGCCCGATGAGTCCACTCGGTTGGGACCCCAGGACCGCGGCGCAGTCGCCCACCGCGAAGACGGACGGATCATCCGGGCAGCGTCCGTTCCGGTCCACCACGATCCCGCCGCGGGGCAGTGTGTCCAGTCCGGCGGCCGTTGCGAGCTCGTCACGGGGGCGCACCCCCGTGCACGCCACGAGCAGGGTGGCCGGGATCCGGCGCCCCTGGGTGGTGCGGATCGCGGTGAGGTGAGGGACGCCGTCGTGCGCTGTGGCCCGGTCCTGTGCGCGGGCGGCGACCACGAGTTCCTGCACCCCGCAGTCCGGCCGGACCTGGATGCCGGCGGCGAGGAGCTGGCGCAGCAGCAGCCGGCCGGAGTCGGGATCGAGCTGACCTCCCAGGGGGACGTGGCCGCGGTGCAGCAGGGTGACCGCGGCACCGACCTCGGCGAGCGCCAGGGCCGCCTCCACGCCGAGGACGCCGCCACCGAGCACCACCACCGGCTCGGCGTCCCGGACCGCCTGGTGCAGGCGCCGGGCCTCGGCCAGGTCCCGCAGCGCCATGACGCCGACCGGACGGAGCCCCGCGGCCGCCGGGACGGAGATGCCCCGTCCCACGGTGCCGGAGACCGGGAAGTCCGGGATGACGGCCTGGGCGCCGGTCGCCAGCACGAGCCGGTCATAGGGGACTGAGGGGCCTCCGGTCCCGTCGAGAATCACGGTCTTCCGGTCCCGGTCGAGGGCCACCACCCTGACCCCGCATCGGACCACGACGCCGGCCAGCTCCTCGTCCTGCGCGTCGAGCAGGGACAGTGCGGCGCCGTCGACCCGGCCGCTGGCCACATCCCCCAGGCGGATCCGCTGGTAGGCCGGGACGGGCTCCTCCCCGAGGATGGTCACGTGGGCCGCACCCGCCTCCAGGGCCGGGCGCAGCTCCTGGACGAGCCGGGCCGCCACCGGGCCGCCGCCCACCACGACGATCCGCAGTGGCCCGCGGCTCATGACCGTGCCCCGTCCACGAATGGCGCAGGGTGCAGGGTCACGGGGGTGTTCTTGAACTCCGGCATCTGACTCTGGGGATCCAGCAGGCCGGCCGTCAGCCGGTTCGCGGCGCCCCGGCCGGCGAAGTGGAAGGGGACGAACACCGTGTCGGTGCGCAGACCGGAATCGAACACCACGCGGGCCCGCATGCTCCCCGACGTACTGCGCAGCTCGGCGTGGGCGCCCTCGACGAGCCGGAGCCCGCCGGCCGTGGCGGGGTGGACGCTGACGGTGGCCTCGGGGTGCACGCCGAGCAGATCCGGCACCCGGCGCGTCTGGGTCCCGGACTGGTAGTGCTCCATCAGCCGCCCGGTGGTCAGGGTGAGCCCCTGGGCCGAGGGAGGCTGCGGGTCCCGGACAAGGATCGGCCCCAGATGGGCTTTGCCGTCCGGGTGGCCGAAGGACTCGGTGAAGACCCGGGGGGCGCCGATGACGGGTTCTCCGGAGACGGTGACCTCCTGTGGGCCGGGGTGGGTGCCGGGGTCGTGATCGTCGAGGGGCCAGTAGGCGGCGACCTCGCCGAGACGGTCCCAGGCCACGCCGGAGTAATCGGCCCGGGAGCCCGCCGTCACCCGGCGGATCTCCTCGAAGACCTCGGCGGGCTCCGAGGCCAGCGGCACGGCACTGTCCAGGCGGCGGGCGAGTTCTGCGAGGATCCAGAGCTCCGAGCGGGCCCCCTCCGGTCCGTCCACGGCCCGGGAGCGGCGCAGCAGGCGGCCCTCGAGGTTGGTCAGGGTGCCGTCCTCCTCCGCCCACTGCAGGACCGGCAGGACGACGTCCGCGAACTCAGCGGTCTCGGACCGGAAGAAGTCGCAGACCACCAGCAGGTCCAGGGACCGCAGCCCCTCCTGGACGCGCTGGACGTCCGGGGCGGAGACCACCACGTTGGCACCGTGCACCAGCAGGGCCTTCACGCCGTGCTCTGTCCCGAGGGTGTGGAGCAGCTGGGTGGCCGGCAGGCCGGGTCCGGGCAGGGCGTCCGCGGGGATCCCCCAGTGCCGGGCCGTGGCCTCGCGGTCGGCCGGGTCGGTGATGGAACGCAGGCCGGGCAGCTGATCCGCCTTCTGGCCCATCTCCCGCCCGCCCTGGCCGTTGCCCTGACCGGTGAGGGTGCCGTAGCCGCCGTGCCGGGTTCCGGGCAGGCCGAGGAGCAGGGCCAGGCTGATGGCCGCCTTGGCGGTGTCCGTCCCGTCTCTGTGCTGTTCCACGCCGCGGCCGGTGAGGATGAAGACCGGATCCCCACCGGCCTTCGACGCGCGGGCGGCCGCCGCCAGGTGCCTCGCCAGCCAGCGGATGCGCCCGGCCGAGATCCCGGAGACGCTCTGGCCCCGTTCCGGCCACCAGTCGGCGACGGACCGGCGGAACGACGACAGTCCCGTGGTCCGGCGGGACAGGTAGTCCTCGTCCGCGAGCCCCTCGGCGAGGAGGACGTGGGCCACGGACAGCAAGAGGGGCAGGTCCCCGCCGGGAGCCGGGGCGAGGTGGTGCCCGGCGCCATCGCCGGTGAGCTGCGCGGTGGCCGAGCGGCGGGGGTCCACCACGATCAGTCCGCCGTGGCTGCGGGCCTTCTCCAGGTGCTGGACGAAGGGCGGCATGGTGTCCGCCACGTTGGAGCCGAGGAGCAGCACGGTGCAGGCCGCGTCCAGGTCGGTCAGCGGGAACGGCAGGCCCCGGTCCAGGCCGAGGACCTCGGTGGCGGCCTTGGCGGCGGAGGCCATGCAGAACCGCCCGTTGTAGTCGATCCGAGAGGTGCGCAGCGCGGTCCGGGCGAACTTGCCCAGCGTGTAGGCCTTCTCGTTGGTCAGCGAGCCCGAGCCGAAGACCCCGATGGCGTCCCGGCCGTGGCTCTGCTGGAGGGCCGTGATCCGGGAGGCCACGAGGTCCAGGGCCTCATCCCAGGTGGCTTCACGGAGGGTTGCACTGTCCCGGATCAGCGGGGTGGTGAGCCGGTCCGGCCGGTCCCCCAGCAGCACGGCGGAGGTGGCGCCCTTGCGGCAGAGCCGGCCGCGGTTGGTCGGGAACTCGGCGCCCGTGACGGTGACGGGGATGGTGGTGCGGGTGGTGGGACTGGTGGCGGGCTCGAGGGTCAGCGTCATCGCGCACTGGAGCGCGCAGTACGGGCAGTGCGTCCGGGTGGCTGTGGCTGCAGGGGTCGGCGCGGGGGCGGGCGCGGTGGTGGCCAGCTCAGACATTGGCTCGGGCCAGTGCCGTACCGGGGCGGCGGTAGACGAGGTAGGTGAACACGGCCAGTCCCAGGTACAGGGCGGCGAGGACCCAGAAGGCGGCGTCGAAGGAACCGTTCGCGCTGTGCGAGGCCCGGAGCACCTGCGGGATCATGAAGCCGCCGAAGCCCCCGACGGCCCCGATCAGGCCCAGGGCGGCGGAGGCCTTGCGTTCATGGCCGACCGGGTCCCCGGCGGGGACGGTGAGGCGGAAGACCAGCGGGATCATCCGGTAGCTGGAGCCGTTGGCGATGCCGGTGAGGGTGAACAATGCCAGGAACAGGCCCAGGTAGAGCCAGAAGTTCTGCCACGGCAGGGTGAGCACCACGGCGGCGGTCACGGCGGACATCGCGATGAAGCAGCCCAGGGTGACGCGGGCCCCGCCGCGGCGGTCGGCCAGCCTGCCCCCGAAGGGGCGGGCCAGGGAGCCGACGAGCGGCCCCAGGAAGGCCATCGAGATGGCGGCGCCCCAGAGCTCCAGGCTCGTGAACGCGGGGAACATGAGCGAGATGAGGGTGGGGAACACGGAGCCGAAGCCCATGAACGAACCGAAGGTCCCGATGTAGATCACGGCGATCAGCCACAGGTGGGGCTCGCGCAGGGTGGACAGCGAGCCCTTGAGGTCGTTGCGGGCGTGGGACAGGTTGTGCATGTAGCGGTGCGCGCCCCAGGCGGCGAGCAGGATGAACGGGATCCAGATCAGCCCGGCCATGGGCAGGTTCGGCCCGAAGGTCCCGAAGGCCAGCAGGGTGACGGCGAGGGGGACGAGGAACTGGGCCACTGCCACGCCGATGTTGCCGCCGGCCGCGTTGAGCCCGAGCGCGGCCCCCTTCTCGCGGGCCGGGAAGAAGAAGGTGATGTTGGCCATGGAGCTGGCGAAGCTACCGCCGCCGAAGCCAGCGAGGGCGGCCACGAGGTACAGCACCCACACCGGGGTCTCCGGGGTGGACAGCGCGAAGGCGAGCGCCGTCGTCGGGATCAAGAGCAGCAGCGCGGAGATGACGGTCCAGTTGCGGCCGCCGAACAGGGCCACGGTGAAGCTGTAGGGCACCCGCAGCACCGCCCCGACGAGCGGTGGTAGGGAGACGAGCCAGAACTGCTGGGAGGTGCTCAGGTCGAAGCCGGCGGCGGGCAGGAAGACGACGGTGACGGACCAGAGCTGCCAGACGGCGAACCCGAGGAACTCGCAGAACACGGACCAGTGGAGGTTGCGCCGGGCGGCCGGCCGTCCGGGGCCGTTCCAGAAGTCCGGGTGTTCCGGCTGCCAGTTGCTGATCCAGCGGCCCGGGCCCATGACGAGCCGGTCCGTGGGCGGCGCCTCGGAGGTGTTCGTGGTGGGGTCCGTGCTGGCTGCTGTGCGGGTGATGGCCATGACGCCACCCTGCCAAGGGGGTGTTTCCGTCAGCGTCGCCGGGAGATTTCCGCGAGGGAAAAGGAATCTCACCGGGTGCCGGGAACAGGGTGAGACGAAAGAGGACCCGGATCCTCGCCGAGGGTCCAGGTCCTGTTCCGTAGCGGCGGGGGGACTCGATCCCCCGACCTCACGATTATGAGTCGTGCGCTCTAACCAGCTGAGCTACGCCGCCATGGAATGAGTCAGCCCGTGGCCGCGACATCTCGCAACGCACGGGCTCTCATTCAGAGCCCCGACCGGGAATCGATCCCGGGACCTCAGTCTTACCAAGACTGCGCTCTACCACTGAGCTATCGGGGCAACGACGTGAAACTCTACCAGCGATTTCCGTACGAATGAAATCGAGGTGGTTCCACGGTCGTTCGGCCGGCTTCCGCCGACCTCTGACCGGTCAGTACCCGTCAGTACCGGTCGCGTGAGGGCTTCTCGAAGGACTTCCGACCGCCCTTGAATCCAGCCTTGCCGCCACCCTTGTGACCGCCATAGCCGCCCTTGTGGCCACCCTTGTAGCCGCCGCCACCGGAGCGGAAGGGCTTGCCCTCGCGCTCGGCGTTCGTCGGACGGCCGTTGTCCTTCTGGATCTCGATCGGGCGGCCGTTGATCGTGGTGTTGCCCAGGGCATCCCACTGCTGGCTGGTCAGGTCCGCCGGCAGCTCCACGAGGGCGTGGTTGGAGCGGATGTCGATGTGGCCGATCTGGTTGGAACGCAGTCCGGCCTCGTTGGCGAGGGCACCCACGATGTTGCCCGGCTGCACGCGGTCCTGACGGCCCAGAGCGATCCGGTAGGTGGCATTGCCCTCGGCCGGGCCGCGCTGCGGGCCGCGGGAGCCGCGTCCGTCACGATCGCCACGGTCCTCCCGGCCACCGCGTTCCATCCTGGCCGGGGGCATGTCCTGCTCCTCGGCCAGCAGCGGGCGGCCGCCCTGGGCCATCTTGGCGAGCGCCGCGGCGACGTCCTCGGCGTTGACGTCGTTCTCCGCCACGTAGGAGTCGATGAGGCCGCGGAACACGTCCAGATCGCCCGCCGAGAGGGTCTCGGTGATCTGGGCGCTGAAACGGCCCAGACGGGAGTTGTTGACGTCCGCCACGGAGGGCATGTTCATCTGCTCCACGGTCTGGCGGGTGGCCTTCTCGATGGCCCGCAGCAGGTACTTCTCACGCGGGGTCATGAACAGCACGGCATCGCCGGAGCGCCCGGCGCGGCCGGTGCGGCCGATGCGGTGGACATAGCCCTCGGTGTCATGCGGGATGTCGTAGTTGATGACGTGGCTGATCCGCTCGACGTCGAGGCCGCGGGCGGCCACGTCGGTGGCCACCAGGATGTCGATGCGGCCCGAACGCAGGTTGTCCACGGTCTTCTCGCGCTGGTTCTGCGCCACGTCGCCGGAGATCGCGGCGGCCCGGAAGCCACGGGCGTTGAGCTTGGTGGTGAGCTCCTCGGTGGCGTTGCGGGTGCGGACGAAGGCGATGACGCCGTCATGCTCCTCGGTCTCGAGGATGCGCGTCATGGCCTCGAGCTTCCAGGAGCCGGTGACCTGCATGAAGCGCTGGCGGATGTTGCCGGCCGTGGTGTTCTTCGCGGCGACCGAGACCTCGACGGGGTTGTTGAGGTACTTGCCGGAGATCCGCTGGATGGCGCGCGGCATGGTGGCGGAGAACAGCGCGGTCTGCTTCTGGTCCGGGGTGGCGGACAGGATCTGGTCCACTTCCTCGGCGAAGCCCATGCGCAGCATCTCATCGGCCTCGTCCAGGACCATGTACTGCAGGTTGGACAGGTCCAGGGAACCCTTGGACAGGTGGTCGATCACGCGGCCCGGGGTGCCGACGACCACCTGGGCGCCACGGCGCAGGCCGGAGAGCTGGGGGCCGTAGGGGGCGCCGCCGTACACGGGGAGCACGGTCACGCCCTTGATGTGCTTGGCGTAGGTGGTGAAGGCCTCGGCGACCTGCAGGGCCAGCTCGCGGGTCGGTGCCAGCACGAGGATCTGCGGCGTGTTGGCCGGGCCGTTGACGTCAGCGGTCTCGGCCAGGCGGGACAGGGCCGGCACGGCGAACGCGGCGGTCTTGCCCGTGCCGGTCTGGGCCAGGCCCACCACGTCACGGCCGCTGAGCAGCAGCGGGATGGTCTGGGCCTGGATCGGCGAGGGGTTCTCATAGCCGAGGTCGGAGATGGCGGCGAGGACGCGGCCGTCGATGCCGAGATCAGCGAACGCGGGGACGCCCGACTCTGCCGACTCGGTGTTCTCGCCGTTCTCGGTGTTCTCCGAGTTCTCGGCGATCTCCGAGTTCTCGGTGATCTCGGCGTTCTGGGTGGTTTCGTTTTGGGCGTGTTCAGACACGGTATTTCCTCACGGGGATCGGTGATTGCGGCCGGTTGGGTGCCGCAACGCATCGGATTGGTTCTCTCCGGTGCTCCCCGTGGCGTGGTCCAACATCACGCCCGTTCCATTTCTCCTGGCGGTCCCCGCCCTGCCGGTTCCGCTGGCGTCCCGGGCCGCAGGGGCGGCACAGTTCAGCAGCGGAGGAACGGAAGGGGGTTCGGGACCGGCCGCCCGCACAGCCGACACGTTGCCGAAAGCGAGCCACACAACTTGATGCCTTGCTGCAGTATTCAACAGCGGGGCATGCACAGGGGATTTGACCGGAATGGTCCCTCAAGTCTAACGCATCACGGCGGCCGCGGGATCGGGCCGAACCGTTAGGCTCGTCACGTGCCCGAGCAGACCCCTGGACCGCAATCCCCTGGCCCACAGCCCCACCATCGTTTCGCCCGTGCCGCAGGCCGTGCGACCCGTTCCTTCCTCGATGCCTCCCGGGACGACGCCGAACGCGCCCGCGCAGAGCGCCAGGAACAGGAGGACCGCCGCGCGGCCGAGCAGCGCGCCGCGGCTGAACGCCAAGCCGCCACACCCACCGCCTTGAAGGTGGCCCGCTGGTGGTGGGTCATAGCCACCGCGCTCTTCGCCCTGGTGGCCACGGCCTTCCTCCTGTCCGGGCTCAACGCCCCGGCCGGCACCGCCGGAGGACTCGACCTCGCCGCGCCGGAGGCCACTACCACGGGCCAGTTCGTCCTGGCGGGGCTGGCCGGCGTCCTGGCCCTCGCCACCGGCACCGGCGCCGTCCAGCTGCTGCGGTCCCGGCGCAGTGCGGTCGGCCTGCTGACCGGTGTGGCCGTGATCGTCGGGGTCCCCCTGATCATCCGCGGCCACCCCCTGCTCCTGGCCCTCGCCCTGGTGCTGCTGGCCGGCGCCGCCCTGCTGTGGTTCCCGCCGCTACGGCGATTCCTGCGCTGAGCCGCTGAGCTGCCGGTGATCAGCCCTCGGCGTCACGGAGCAGCAGGACGTCGGAGACGACGTCGATATGCCGCTGCATCGCCTGGGCTGCCTCGTCCGGATCGCCCCGGCGGATGCCCTCCGCAATAGCCCGGTGCGCTTCGAGGGAGACTTCCGGGCGCCCGGGCTGCCCCAAAGACTCAATGCGGGTCTCCCGGATCCTCTCACTCAAGAAGTCCATCATCTGCGCCAGGACCCCGGAATGCGCAGCCTGGGTGATGGCCCCGTGGAACCTCTCGTCGCCACCCACTCCCCGGTCACCCTGCTCGATCTCGCCCGCCATCACCTGGATGGCCGCGTCGATCGCCGCCAGGTCCTGCTCCGTCCGTCGCTCGGCCGCCAGGGCCGCGAGCTTGACCTCAACGGTGCTCCTGGCCTCCACGATCTCCGGCAGCAGGCTCCGATGGTCACTCAACTGCCGCAGCAGCGTGGTCGCATTCGGGCGGTAGACCAGGACGGCGTCGGTGCCATGGCGGACATCGATGACGCCGAGCACCTCCAGGGCCACCAGGGCCTGAGCCAGGGTCGCCCGGGAGACGCCGAACTGTTCGGCCAGGTCACGCTCCGAGGGAAGCCGGTCGCCGGGCGTCAGGCCCTCCTCATCGATGTACTCGAGGATCCGTTCCATCAGCTGCTCGTACAGCCGAGCACGCGTGACACGGCGCGCCCCATGGCCCCTGCCCTGTTCCGTCATCTGCGGCCTCCCGCGCCCTCGTCCGTGAGTTCGTCACAGCATATTGACAACCGGTTCAAGAGTCTAGGAGGTTAGGCCACTAGCAGAGTGATCCACCTCACGCGCCCCCTGGAAGGCATCCCTATGTCAGAACCCATCATCGCGATCATCATCCTGGCCGCCATGTTCATCCTCGCCACCGTGCTGCCCATCAACATGGGGGCGTTGGCGTTCGTGGGCGCCTTCGTCCTGGGAGCGCTCTTCCTGGGGATGGAGGCCGATGACATCATGGCCAACTTCCCCGGTGGCCTCTTCCTCACCCTCGTGGGCGTCACCTATCTCTTCGCCATCGCCCAGAACAACGGCACGATCGACCTGCTGGTCAGACGGGCCGTGAAACTCGTGGACAACCGGGTCGCCCTCATCCCGTGGGTCATGTTCACCCTCACCGCGGTCATCACCGCCGTGGGCGCGCTCGGCCCGGCCGCGGTGGCCATCATGGCCCCCATCGGCCTCAACTTCGCCGCCAAGTACAAGATCAACCCCCTGATGATGGGCATGCTGATCGTCCACGGCGCCCAGGCCGGAAGCTTCTCCCCCATCGCCGTCTACGGCGTGATCGTCAACGGCCTGATCGCCGACGCGGGCTTCGCGTTCAGCCCGACGGCCTTGTTCCTCAGCTCCCTGATCTTCAACGCGGTCATCGCCGTCGTCCTGTTCCTGGTCCTCGGCGGCAGGTCCCTCGTGGGAACCCGGGTGACGGAGTTCGCCGAGTCCGTCTCGGACGCCCGTCTGCACGCCTCCGTGGGCGCACGCGCGGCCGGCGTCGACTTCAAGGGGTCCGGCAGCGGCACCTACGGCCCCCGGGACCCGGCCGGCGACGGGCCGTCTTCCTCCTCGTCCTCCTCGCAGAGGGTCACGTTCCCCCAGGTCGCCACCATGCTCGGCCTGGTGGCCCTGGCCGTGGTGGCCCTCGGATTCCAGGTGGACATCGGCTTCGTGTCCATCACCATCGCGGTCATCCTGGCACTGCTCTCACCGAAGGCCCAGAAGGGAGCGGTCAACAAGATCAGCTGGCCGACCGTGCTGCTGATCTGCGGCATGCTGACCTTCGTCGGCACACTCCAGGAGGCCGGGACCATCACGTACGTCTCCGACGCCGTCGCCCAGATGGGCATGCCGCTGCTCGCCGCCCTGATGATCTGCTACATCGGCGCCGTGGTCTCCGCCTTCGCCTCCTCCACCGCCATCCTCGCGGCCCTGATCCCCCTGGCCGTCCCCTTCCTCGACTCCGGGTCCGTCAGCGCCATCGGCGTCGTCTGCGCCCTGGCGGTCGCCTCCACGGTGGTGGACGTGTCCCCGTTCTCCACGAACGGCGCCCTGGTGCTCGCCAATTCACCGGAGGGGACGGACCCTGACCGCTTCTACAAGCAGATCCTCACCTACGGGGCGATCGTGGTGGTCGCCGCGCCGCCACTCGCCTGGCTGACCATGGTGGTCCCCGGATGGATGTGAGCCGGCTCCGCCCCGAGCCACGTGTCGACCACGGGACCGACCCGGAGAGGAACCCCATGACCACCACCGCGGGACCGCTCAGCGGCTACACGGTCCTCGACCTCACCCGCGCCCTGGCCGGCCCCCACGCCGGAATGATGCTCGGCGACCTCGGCGCCCGGGTGATCAAGGTCGAGACCCCCGGCACCGGCGACGACACCCGGTCCTGGGGCCCGCCGTTCGTGGGCCCGGAGGACGACCCCCAGGCCACCTACTACCTCTCCTGCAACCGCAACAAGGAGTCCATCGCCCTGGACCTCAAGAGCGAGGACGGCCGGGCCACCCTGGCCGAGCTCGTCCGGCGGTCCGACGCCCTGCTGGAGAACTTCCGCACCGGCGTGCTGGACCGGCTCGGATTCCCGGTGGAGACCCTGCACGAGATCAACCCCCGGCTCGTCATCCTCTCCATCACCGGGTTCGGCCATGACGGCCCCGAAGCCACCCGCAGCGGCTACGACCAGATCGTGCAGGGCGAGGCCGGGCTGATGTCCCTCACCGGCTCCGGACCGGACGACCCCCAGCGCGTGGGCGTCCCGATCGCCGACCTGCTCTCGGGGATGTACGGGGCCTACGGGCTGCTGGCGGCGCTCCTGGAACGCGAGCGGACCGGGAAGGCGCAGGTGGTGAGGACCTCGCTGCTCGCCGCGGTGGTCGGCGTCCACGCCTTCCAGGGGACCCGCCAGACCGTGGCCGGGCAGACCCCGCAGGCCCAGGGCAACCACCATCCCTCGATCGCCCCCTACGGCCTCTTCCACTGCCAGGGCGGCAGCGTTCAGATCAGCGTCGGCAACGAGCGGCTCTGGAGGACGTTCTGCGCCACCGTCGGCCTCGATCCCGAGGACCCGGACTTCACCACGAACGCGCTGCGGGTGGAGCACCGGGACCGGCTCATCCAGGTGATCGAACAGGCCTTCAGCACCCACCCGCCCGCCGAACTGCTGGAACGGCTGGATGCGGCCGGCATCCCCGCCGGGAAGGTGCGGTCCCTGGACAAGGTCTATGCCTGGGACCAAGTCGAGTCCCAGGGCCTGCGCCTCACCGTGGACCACCCCCTCCTCGGCGGCATCGACCTCCCCGGTCCCCCGCTGCGGTTCTTCGACGCGGCCTCGGGGCAGGAGACCACGAAGCGGGCCCACACCGCGCCGCCACTGCTGGACCGGGACGCCGAGGCCATCCGGTCGTGGCTGGCATGACCGGCACCGAGGTGAGGCTGCGGCGCTCCGCGGCACAGCTCCTGGACCTGGTGCTGGACGAGGAAACCTTCACGCCGTGGGATCGTCCGGCCGAGCAACCTCCCACCAGCCCCCGGTATGCCGCCGAGTTGGAGAAGGCCCGCCGCGTCACCGGGGCCGACGAGTCCGTCACGACCGGCCGGGGGCTGATCCGCGGCCGACCGGTGGCCGTGATCGCCTCCGAGTTCGGCTTCCTGGCGGGCTCCATCGGCCGTGCCGCATCGCGCCGCATCACCGACGCCGTCCGACGCGCCACCGAGGAGCGCCTGCCCCTGCTCGCCTGCCCGGCCTCCGGCGGCACCAGGATGCAGGAGGGGACCCCCGCGTTCCTGTCCATGGTGGACATCACCCAGGCCATCCACCGGCACAAGGACCGAGGCCTGCCCTACCTGGTCTACCTCCGGCACCCCACCACCGGCGGCGTGATGGCCTCCTGGGGGTCACTGGGCCACGTGACCCTCGCCGAACCCGGCGCCCTGCTCGGCTTCCTCGGGCCCCGGGTCTTCGAGGCCCTCAACTCAGAGCCGTTCCCCAGCGGGGTGCAGACGGCGGAGAACCTCCACCGCCTGGGGATCATCGACGGCGTCGCCGCCCCCGAGGACCTTCCGGACCTGCTCGACCGGGTGCTGCGCATCGTCGCCCCGGCTCCCCAGTCCAGCCAGTCCAGCCAGTCCAGCCAGTCCGGTCCGGCCTGCCCGACGCCGGCCCCGGCCAGCGCCGCTGCCGGCCCCGGCACCACCTCCACCTGGCACTCCATCGAGCGTTCCCGCGACCGCGGACGGCCTGACCTGCAGCGCCTGCTGGAAGAGGGCGCGGATGACGCCGTGGTCCTGCACGGCACGGGGCAGGGCGAGGCCGATCCAGGGCTGACCCTCGCGTTGGCCCGCTTCGGCACCCAGCCGTGCGTCGTCGTCGGGCACCAGCGGCCGGGTCCCGGGGAGCGGGAGATGGGTCCGGCCTCCCTCCGCCAGGCCCGGCGGGGCGTCCAGGTGGCCCAGGAGCTGCGCCTGCCCCTGCTCACCGTCATCGACACGGCCGGAGCGGAGCTGTCCCGCGAGGCCGAGGAGGGCGGGCTGGCCGGCGAGATCGCCCGGACCCTCGCCGACCTGATCGGGACCCCGGTGCCCAGCGTGTCCGTCCTCTGGGGACAGGGCGCGGGCGGCGGTGCCCTGGCCCTGGTGCCCGCCGACCGGATCATCGCCGCCGAGCATGCGTGGCTCTCGCCCCTGCCCCCGGAGGGTGCCAGCGCGATCGTGCACCGGGATACCCTGCACGCCCCCGAGATGGCGGAGGCACAGGACGTCAACGTCGCCGCACTGCACCGGATCGGGCTCGTGGACCACGTGGTGCCGGAGGAACCGCCCGCCGAGCTCGACCCGCACGGGTTCTGTACGGCCATGGCCTCGGCCATAGAGTACGAGCTGTCACGGGCGGTCTGCCTTCCCGACGCCGACCGGCTCGGCCTGAGGGCCGCCAGATTCCATCAACTGGGCTGCTGACGCGGCCGGAGGGAGGCGCCGGTGGACGTGCTGACGGCACTCGCGATCCTCGCGGCCGGGCTCGGCGGGGGCCTGGTCGTCACCGCCATCGGGGCGGGCTCCCTGGTGACCTTCCCCGTCCTGCTGGCCGTCGGCCTGCCGCCGGTGGTGGCGAACGTCTCCAACACCATCGGGCTCGTGCCGGGGAACATCACCGGCACCTGGGGGTACCGCCACGAGCTCGTGGGACAGCGCGGGCTCGTCATCGGCGTCGCCGCGACCACCGCCGTCGGCGCGGTGGCCGGGGCCGTGCTGCTCCTCTCCCTGCCCTCCGAGGCCTTCTCGCGGCTGGCACCCTGGCTGATCCTGCTCGCCGCCACCCTGGTCGGCGCCCAGCCGGTCATCTCCGGGGCCCTGCGGCGGCGGGCGCGACGCCGTGGGGACGCGCCCCGCGGCACCAGCACCCGCCTCCCGGCGCCCCTGGCCTGGGTGTCAGCGGTCATCGGCGTCTACGGCGGCTACTTCGGGGCGGGCCAGGGCGTCATGCTCGTGGCCTGCCTCGCCCTGGGACTGGAGCAACGGCTCCAGACGGTCAACGCCCTGAAGAACGTGGCCGTGCTGGCGGCCAACGTCGTGGCCGCCCTGATCTTCGTGTGGATCGCCCCCGTCGACTGGGCCGCCGTCGGTCTCCTGGCGATCGGCTCCGTGGTCGGCGGCTGGCTCGGCGCCCTCATCGGGCGGCGACTGCCCGCGCCGGTCTTCCGGGTCCTCGTGGTCCTCTTCGGCTACGTCGTCGCCCTCCGGCTCCTGCTGGACGCTGCCTAGAGCGAGGCGATGGCGCGGTCCAGGTCGTCGATCAGGTCGGCCACGTCCTCGATGCCCACGGACAGGCGCACCAGGTTGTCCGGCACCGCGAGCTCGGTGCCGGCCACGGAGGCGTGGGTCATCTCGGCCGGGTAGTTCATCAGCGACTCGATCCCGCCCAGGGACTCCGCCAGCTGGAACAGCCGGGTGGTCTCGGCGACCTGCCTGGCGGCCGCCGCCCCGCCGGTGAACTGCACCGAGACCATGCCGCCGTACCCGCGCATCTGGCGGGAGGCGAGCTCATGGCCCGGGTGGTCGGGCAGGCCCGGGTACAGCACCCGCTCCACGCCGGAGATGCCCTGCAGGTGCTGGGCGATCGTGGCGGCGTTCGCATTGTGGCGGTCCATGCGCACCCCGAGCGTCTTGAGCCCCCGGGTGGTCAGATAGGCGTCCAGCGGCCCGTTGACCGCACCGGCGGCGAACTGCTGGAACTTCACCTTCTCGGCGAGCTCCGGGTCGTTGACCACCACGGCGCCGCCGATCACATCGGAGTGCCCGCCGATGTACTTGGTCGTGGAATGGACCACGACGTCGGCGCCCAGTTCCAGCGGCAGCTGCAGGTACGGCGTCGCGAAGGTGTTGTCCACCACCAGCAGCGCCCCGGCGGCGTGCGCCGCCTCCGCCAGTGCGGCGATGTCCGAGACCTTCATCATCGGGTTGGAGGGCGTCTCCAGCCACAGGATCCGGGCGGCGGAGGCGTCGACGGCCGCCAGTGCCTGTTCCACCGCGGAGACGTCCGCCATGTCCACCACGGTGTGGGTGACGCCCCAGGGGCCCAGGATCTTGTTGATCAGGCGGTAGGTGCCGCCGTAGACGTCGTTGCCCATGACGATGTGGGCGCCGGGGCCGGCCACGGCGTGGATCAGGGCGTTCTCGGCGGCCAGGCCGGAGCCGAAGGTGAAGGCGCGGGCTCGGCCGTCCACGCCGCCTTCCAGGGCGGCCAGCTGCTCCTGGAGGGAGTCGCGGGTGGGGTTGGTGCCGCGGCCGTAGTCATAGCCGTGGCGCAGCTGCCCCACGGCCTCGGGGGCATAGGTGGTGGAGAGGTGCACGGGCGGCACCACGGCGCCGTAGACCGTCTCGTGGGCCTGGCCGGCGTGGATGGCGCGGGTGTTGAAGCCCTCGTAGCGGGGGGTCTCGTTGGTCATGTCCAGTCCTTTCAGCGGGCCACGCGGGCCAGCAGGTCGTGCAGGGTGACGATGCCCGTGACCACGCCGTGGTGGGTGGCCATCACGGCGGGGGCGGAGCGCAGGGCCTCGCGCACTGTGGAGAGCGGGGCGTTGACGTTGACCTTCGGCAGCGGGGCGCCGACGTGGTCGAACACGGTGTCCGCGGCGGTCGCCCGCCCGGTGGCCAGCAGGTCGGTGAGGGTGGCCACGTCCACGGCGCCCAGGATCTCGCCGACGCGCAGGTCATCCCGGGGTGCGCCGACCACGGGCAGGGCGTCCACGCCGTAGCGGTTCATGGTGGAGATGGCCTCGGCCAGGGTGGCGTCCTTCGGGGCGGTGACCACGGACGGCAGGGCGCCGGGCAACCAGGAGGACTTCTCCCGCAGGAGGTCGGCGACCGTCGCTTTCCACGCGTCGGGCACCGCCGGAGCCGAGGACACCGCGGAGGGCGAGGACACCGCGGGGTCCGCGGGGCCGGCGTCGTGCGCGGGTTGCAGGTCCACCGGCAAAACCGACTCCGGCGTGGAGGCCTCGAAGCCCATCTCGTCCATCCAGCCCTCGTTGAAGATCTTGCCGAGGTAGCCGCGGCCGGAGTCCGGCAGGATGATGACCATCACGTCGTCCTCGCCGAGGTCCTGCGCGGCCCGGAGGCCGGCGACGACGGCCATCCCGGAGGATCCGCCCACGAGCAGGCCCTCCTCGGCGGCGAGGCGGCGGGTCATCTCGAAGGAGGCGGCGTCCTCCACGGCGAGGACCTCGTCAGGCACGGACTTGTCATAGTTGCCGGGCCACATGTCCTCCCCCACGCCCTCCACGGAGTAGGGCCGGCCGGTGCCGCCGGAGTAGACGGAACCGTCCGGATCGGCGGCGATGACCTTGACGGGGCCGGAGGCGCGGTCCGCGGAGACCTCCTTGAGGTAGCGGCCCGTGCCCGTGATGGTGCCACCGGTGCCCGCACCGATGACCACATGGGTGAGCCGGCCGGCGGTGTCCCGCCAGATCTCCGGGCCGGTGGTCTCGTAGTGGGACTCCGGGGCGGAGGGGTTAAAGAACTGGTTGGGCTGGTAGGCACCCGGGATGTCCCGCTCCAGGCGGTTGGCCACCCCGTAGTAGGACTCCTCGGACTCGGGGGCCACGGAGGTCTTGGTGACCACCACCTCGGCGCCGTAGGCCCTGAGGACGTCCCGCTTCTCCTCGCCCACCTTGTCCGGGGTGACGAACACGGAGCGGTAGCCCTTGAGCTGGGCGACCATGGCCAGGCCGACTCCGGTGTTGCCGGAGGTCGGCTCCACCACGGTGCCACCGGCGGAGAGCTTGCCCTCGGCCTCGGCGTTCTCGATCATCTTCAGCGCGATGCGGTCCTTCACGGAGCCGCCGGGGTTCAGGTACTCGGGCTTGACCAGGATGGTGGCCTTGAGCCCCTCGGTGACCCTGTTCAGCTTCACCAGCGGCGTGTTGCCGATGAGGCCGAGGACGTTCTCGGCGTAGGTCATGCCGTGCGGGTGGCCGGATGGGGTCTCTGGAGTGCCGGCGTTCTCGGGCTGCGCGTTCATGGGCTCAACGGTACCGCCGCGGCCGCCTCGGGCGGCAAGAGCATGAATCCGCATGACCACTCAACGCGGGACAATGGCAGGGTGTTAGGTTCCCTGCCCGCCCCGGACGCCACCATGGTCCTGGAGCCCGGCGTCCCCGTGGACGTGCGCCTGACCCTGGGCGTCCTGCAGCGCGGACATGCTGATCCCACCGTGCAGTCCCGCCCCGATGGGGTGTGGCTCTGCTACCGGGTGCCGGCCTCGGGCGATCCGGTGACGGTGCTCGTCCGGCCGGCGCCCTCGGCGCTGGTCCCGGGCCCGGTCCCGGTGCTCGCGTGGGGCCCTGGAGCCACGGCCGCGGTGGCGGACGCGCACCGGCTGCTGGGGCTCGACGACGACTGGTCGGCCTTCGACGCGCTCCTCGCCCCGCGCTCGGCGGGGGGCTCGGGGGCAACCGGGACAGTGGGGGCAGCCGCTCTTCCGCATGCGGTGGCGCGGGCCCGCCGTGCGAACCCCGGGCTGCGCCTGCCGGCCACGGGACGGATGGTGGACCAGCTGCTGACCGTGGTCCTGGAGCAGAAGGTCACCCATGACCAGGCCCGGTCCGGGTGGCGCTGGCTGGTGCGGGGCTTCGGCGAGGCGGCCCCGGCTCCTGCACCACCGGGCATGTTGCTGCCACCGACCGCCCACGCCGTCCGGCGCATCCCCAGTTGGGCCTGGCACGCCGGCTGGGTCCAGCCCGCACAGTCGAGGGCGATGCTGCGGGTGGCCGAGCGGGCGAGCGCCCTGGAACGGCTGGCCGGCCTACCCGCGGGGGTCGCCGCTGAGACGTTGACCGCCGTGCCGGGGATCGGCGTCTGGACGGCCGCGGAGACCGTCCAGCGGACCCATGGGGCCCCGGACACGGTGGCCGTGGGCGACTACCACCTGGCCCATCATGTGGGCGAGGCGCTGACCGGCCGGCGCACGGACGATGCCGGGATGCTGCGGCTGCTGGAGCCGTGGGCCGGCCACCGGCAGCGCGTGGTCAGGCTCATCGGCCTGTCCGGCGTCCGGTTCAGCCGGTTCGGCCCGCGGCTGGCACCGGCGGACCACCGGCGGCGGTAGTCAGTTCTGATCGGAGTTCTGATCGGTGTTCTGGTCGGGATTCTGGTTCTGGGCGACCTTCTCCCGGACCTCGTCCATGTCCAGTCCCTTGACGGCCGTGACGAGCTCCTGCAGCTGGGTGGCGTTGACGGCGCCGGGCTGGGCGTAGACCAGGACCTTGTCCCGGAACGCCATGAGGGTCGGGATCGAGGTGATGTTCGCGGCGGCGGCGAGGCCCCGCTCGGCCTCGGTGTCGACCTTGCCGAACACGACGTCCGGGTGCTCGCCCGACACCTGCTCGTAGACCGGGGCGAATTGCTTGCAGGGTCCGCACCAGCCGGCCCAGAAGTCGACGAAGACGATGTCGTTCTCGGTGATGGTCTGTTCGAATCCGGTTTCGGTGATCTCGGTGGTTGCCATGCCTTCCACCCTAACGGCCGACGGTCGGGCCGCGGGAGCCAGATCCACAGGCGACGGCGACTCCCTCCTCCGGCTCCCTCCTCCACAGTGTCCACCTGCCTCGCGCGTTGCCCACGGTTGGTCCAAGGACCCCTGATGCGGGGCCGGCCGGCTTCCTAACGTCGGATCATCCGGTCAGCAGAGGACCGACCCATTGGATCGATCAGCCGAGGAGCACCCGATGTCGCACGACGCCCCGCAGCAACCGCGCCGTTCCCAGCAGCGCCCTTCCCCACAACGCCCGAGGTCGGCGCCGCACCCCAAACACGGCCCGTCCGGCCCGGGGCGCATGGCGCCCGGCCGGCGGACGACCGTCATGGTCGTGGTGGACCGAGAGGAGCCGGAGCATGCGCTGCGCGAGTCCATGGAGTGGGTGCAGGCGTTCGAGCGGGACTGCGGACTGGTCCTGGACACCGACGCCACGGAGCTCTACGGGGTGGCACTCGCGGCGGACCTCAAGGACTCCCTCCAGCCGCCCCGGGACGGTTCCGTGGCCGACTATCTCGACTTCATCTGCGTGGACGGCCGCTGGTTGGAGCCCGGCGGCTGCCCGGCCGCCCCTCCCGATTCGAACGGGGCCCCGGCCTGGGCCTGGGCCTATTACGAGTCCGTCATGGGAGCCCCGGATCACGCCTACTGCACCATCTGGGATCTGATGCCCCTGCCCATGGCGGCGTGAGTCACACTGAGGCGGAATAATCCTCCGGGAGATCCGGTTGCGCGGGTTATGCGAGCCATTGGAATCCATGAACCAGGAACACCGGACGCCCTGCAGGTCGTTGACCTGCCCCAACCTGCCGTTGCGGAGGGAGAGGTACGGATCCGCGTCCATGCGGCCGCCGTCAATCCGACGGACACCCTGCTCCGATCCGGACAACGGGACCTGTCCCGGCAGCCTCGACCTCTGATCCCCGGAATGGACGTCGCCGGGATACTGGAGGAGATCGGACCCGGCACCGAGACCCCGCTCCGCGTGGGTGACGCCGTCATGGCGATCGTCGTGCCGCGCGGCGCCCACGGCGCCTACGCGGAACAGGTGGTCGTGCCGGCCGAGTCCGTGGCCGCCGCCCCCCGGGACACCAGCCACCTGGAGGCGAGCACCCTGCCCATGAACGGGCTCACCGCACGGTTGGCGTTGGACACCCTCGGCCTGCCGTCCGGCAGCGTCATCGCCGTCACCGGGGCGGCGGGCGCCATGGGCGGATACGCGGTCCAGTTGGCGAAGGCTGACGGGCTGACCGTCGTCGCCGATGCCGCCGCGAAGGACCAGGAGCTGGTCGCCGGTCTGGGGGCCGACGTCGTGCTTCCCCGCGGCGAAGGATTCGCCGACCGAGTCCGTGAGCGGTTCCCCGACGGCGTGGACGGCGCCGTCGACGGAGCGATGCTGCACGCCGCAGTCGCCCCCGCCGTCCGGGACGGCGGCACCGTCATCACCATCCGGGGCTACGACGAGCCGGGCGAACGTGGCGTCAGGTTCCAGCCGATCCTGGTCGCGGACTACGCCCGGGAACAGCAGAAGCTGGACACGCTCAGGCAACAGGCGGAGGACGGCCTGGTGAGCCTGCGGGTGGCCGCGTCCCTGCCGAAGGAACAGGCCCCGGAGGCCCACCGACGGCTGGAGGCCGGCGGCGTCCGTGGGCGCCTGGTACTGAACTTCTGAGGGCACACCCGGAAACGAGAAAACCGCGGGAGTCTGGTGACTCCCGCGGTTTTCCGCCGTGTGGCAGATACTGGATTCGAACCAGTGAAGGCAATGCCAGCTGATTTACAGTCAGCCCCCTTTGGCCGCTCGGGTAATCTGCCGGGGCCCCTCCCGCGCGAAACTGGTCTGAACCAGTCCGTTCGGTCGGCGACAACCCACTTTACCGGAGCTTGGCCAGGATTTCGAATCGGCGCTTTCATCCCGCCGTCTTGCCCCTCTCCCGCACGGGCACCGGCCCGGTATGCCACGGCACCGGGGCCCACCGGTAGGCTGTCCGCGAGGAACGTCCCACCCGAGTCCACCGCCTTCTCATCGCGGCGGACACAACAGTGAAGAGGAGCCATGGCCAGCGATTCGACGTTTGATGTGGTCAGCAAGGTCGACAAGCAGGAGATCAGCAATGCCCTGAACCAGGCCCAGAAGGAGATAGCCCAGCGCTATGACTTCAAGGGCGTGGGCGCGGAGGTCGATTTCAGCGGCGAGTCCATCCTGATGAAGGCCGCCTCCGAGGAGCGTGTCAAGGCCGTCCTGGACGTCTTCCAGTCCAAGCTGGTCAAGCGCGGCATCTCCCTGAAGTCCCTCGAGGCCGGCGAGCCCTACGCCTCGGGCAAGGAGTACCGGATGGAGGCGACCATCAAGGAGGGCATCGACCAGCCCACCGCCAAGAAGATCACCAAGCTGATCCGCGATGAGGGCCCGAAATCCGTCAAGGCCGCCATCCAGGGCGACGAGCTCCGCGTCTCCTCCAAGTCCCGCGACGACCTGCAGGCCACCATGGCCATGCTCAAGGACTTCGAGGACGCCGACCTGCAGTTCATCAACTTCCGCTGAGAAGCCCGTTCGACCGACCGAGGACACCATGCTCTACCTGATCACCCCCGACGGTTTCGTCAGCACCCTGCAGGCCACCCTCGGCGACGTGCTCGTGGACACCCGCCATGGCCGGCCACTGTCCCGGCAGGCCTGGGTGGCACAGGATCCCGGCCTCGCGGGCATCCCCGCGGAGACCGTCCTGGCCGTGGCCCTACGCCACGGCCTCGACGGGGGCATCGGCCTCGTGGTGCATGGAGGCTTCATCGATCAGGTCCTGGAACCAGAGCGGTTGCGGGCTGCGGAGCGAAACCAGAACCGGATCGCCGCGCAGCTGGCCTCGATCGCGCCTGAACCGCGCTTCGAGGACCGTGACTGGCACCGTCAGCAGCGAGCCATCGCCGAGGAGGCGCGGCAGGCGGCCGGCGGTTCGATCCGTCAGGCCGAGAAGGCGGCCGAGGAGTTGCTGTCCGCTCCGGTGAAGGACCACCTGGCTCGCGCCTGGGAGCGCGCCGGCGGGCTGCTGCCCACGTCCTGACGATGGCCAGCGGCCGGCCGGGTCAGCTGAGCCGGGTCAGCCGAGCCGCCGCGTCAGGCCTGGCCCAACTCCCGGGCCATGCCCTCGAGACGCTTGACGCGCTCATTCATCGGCGGGTGCGTGGAGAACATCTTCTGCACGTTCCGGAACGGGTTGGCGATCATCAGGTGTGCGGTGTTCTGCAGCCTCTGCTCGGACGGCAGCGGCGCGGCCTGGATGCCGTTCTGCAGTTTGTAGAGGGCCGAGGCCAGGGCGAGAGGGTCTCCGGTGAGCCGGGCACCATCCTCGTCCGCGTCGTACTCCCGGGTCCGGGAGATGGACATCTGGATGAGCGAGGCCGCGATCGGGGCCAGCAGGGCCAGCGCGATCATCGCCAGGGGGTTTGCGCCGCGGTTGTCCCGGCCGGCCCCGAAGAACAGCATGAACTGGGCCACCGAGGTGATGACGCCGGCGACGGCGGCCGCCATGGAGGATGTCAGGATGTCCCGGTTGTAGACGTGCATCAGTTCGTGCCCCAGCACCCCGCGCAGCTCGCGTGCATTGAGCATCTGCAGGATTCCCTCGGTGCAGCACACGGCGGCCTTCTGCGGATTGCGGCCCGTGGCGAAGGCATTGGGGGAGGCGGTGGGTGCCACGTAGAGCCGCGGCATCGGCTGCCGGGCCGCCTCGGAGAGCTCGCGGACGATCCGGTACATCTCCGGCTGCTCCTGCTCGGTGACCGGGTAGGCGCGCATGGAGCGGATGGCGATCTTGTCACTGTTCCAGTAGCTGTAGGCCGTGGATGCCACCCCGATGACGGCGAAGACCCCGATCCACACGGCCCGGCCGGTGCCGGCCGCGATGACACCGCCGATGGCCAGCAGCACGGCGAACAATCCGGCGAACAGCAGGGTGGTCTTCAGTCCGTTGTAATGCCGGTGCATCCGGGGGCGGTCCTTCCAGGGGGTGCGGGAAACTCAGAGACGGTCGATGAGACGTCTGTGGGTACAACGTACGTCACCGGCCGGACATTCCAGGCGGGAGGTGCCCAGGGACGCCAGGCGGCCGACACGTTCAGGGAATCGAGGTGCTCAGGGAACGGGATGGCGGGAGTCGTACTTCAGGAAGCCGGGCTGCCAGCGCATCAGGGTGCTGACCCCGAGTACGCAGAGCACCCCGCCGGCCATGAGCGTCACCGGCTCGGTCAGCAGCTCGGCGGCGCCACCGGTCAACATCTCCCCCACCCTCGGCCCGCCGGCCACCACCACGATGAACACGCCCTGCAGCCGTCCCCGCAGATGGTCCGGGGTGGCCGACTGCAGGATGGTGTTGCGGAAGACCGAGGAGACGGAGTCGGCGCAGCCGGCCAGGGCCAGGAAGGCCGCGGCCACCCACAGGTAATTCTGGGGCTCGCCACCGGAGGCCCCGGCACGGGCGGCCAGATAGACCACCACGCCGAAGCCGGCCACGGACAGCCCCCAGGCAACGATGGACCAGTACACTGCCGCCCCGTGCCGGACGATGCGCGTCAGCGGTCCGGAGAACAGCCCCGTGAGGAAGGCGCCGAGGGCCATGGCCGCCAGCAGGATCCCGACGGCGGCCTCGCCGCCGTCCAGCACCACCGCGCCGATCGCAGGCAGCAGCGCCCGCGGGAAGGCTGTGGCCATCGCGACGATGTCCGCGATGAAGGTCATCCGCAGGTTGGGGCGGGACCCCAGGAAGCGGAACCCCTCCACCACGGAGCCCCAGCCGACCCGGCGCCGGACCCCCGCTGATTCAACCGGCTCAGCAGAGTCAGCACCTTCCTGCCGCTGCGGCGGCAGGGACGGCAAGCGCCACACGGCATAGAGAGCGGCCAGGAAGGTCACCACGTCCACGGAGTACGTCCAGGCGTAGCCCACCTGGGCCACCAGGACGCCGGCGAACAACGGCCCGACCATCATCGCCACGGAGAACGTCATCATGTTCAGGGCGTTGGCAGCCGGCAGCAGCTTGAGGCCCACGAGCGCGGGGATGATGGCCCCGCGGGTGGGCTGGTTGATGCCGGAGGCCCCGGAATGGACGGCCACCAGCACGTACAGCACCCACACGCTCTCCAGCCCCAGCCAGGCCTGGGCTGCGATCAGGACGGCGGTCAGCCACAGCACGGAGGAGGAGGCCAGGGCGAGCTTGCGCCGGTCCACGTGGTCGGCCACCGCCCCGCCGTAGAGCCCGGCCACCACCAGTGGCACGAGGGCGAACGCGCCCAGCATCCCGACTGCCAGCGATGAACCGGTGAGGTGGAATACCTCAAGGCTGACCGCGACGAGGGTCAGTTGCGTGCCCACCGCCGAGAGTGAGTTCCCGATCCAGAGCCGCCGGTAGGCGGGGCTGACCCGCAGAGGGGTGAGGTCTGCGAGCAGCCGCGCCATCAGCCGCGGCTGATGCGGGTCATGTCCTCGCGGGGAACCACCTTGACGCGCTCACGCTGCACGGGACCGGAGCCGGTGGCGGTGGCACCGAGACCGAGCTCGTGTTCGTCCAGCTTCAGCCAGCCCTCCCAGGTGGTGTATTCGATGCCGCGCGATTCCAGCAGGTCGAGGACCGCCTGCTCGTCCGGATTCGCCGCGGACCACAGGTCGGGCTGGTCCTCGAGCATGCAGCCGATGGTCTCCAGGGCGTCGCCCTTGGTGTGGCCGATCAGGCCCACCGGGCCGCGCTTGATCCAGCCGGAGGCATACAGGCCGGGCACCGGGGTGCCGTTCTCGTCCAGGATGCGGCCGGCGTCGTTGGGGATGACACCCTTGCGCTCGTCATAGCCGAGCCCGGGCACGGGGGAACCGTGGTAGCCGATGGCCCGGTACACGGCCTGGACCGGGTAGTCGATGTACTCGCCGGTGCCCGTGACGTTGCCGGTGCCGTCCAGCTCCATGCGCTCCATCCGCAGGCCGGCGACCTGGCCGGCCTCGTCCCCCTCGCCGGCGAGGATCTCCACCGGCTGCTGCAGGAAGTGCAGGTGCAGGCGGCGCGAGGCGCCGGAGTCCTGGTCCTCGACGAGCCAGTTGGTCAGGGTGCCGACCATGGTCTTGACCTGGTTGTTCGTCGCTGCCAACTGCTCCGAGGCCTCATCGAACGCGAAGTCCTCCGGGTACAGCACGATGTCCACGTCCTTGGAGTGCGCCAGCTCGCGCAGCTCCAGCGGGGTGAATTTCACCTGGGCGGGTCCGCGGCGGCCGAAGACGTGCACGTCCGTGACCGGGGAGGCCTTGAGCCCCTCGTAGACGTTCTCCGGGATCTCGGTGACCAGCAGGTCGTCGGCGTGCTTGGAGAGCATGCGGGCCACATCCAGGGCCACGTTGCCGTTGCCGATCACCGCGACCTCCTTCGCGGTCAGCGGCCACTGGCGTGGCACGTCCGGATGGCCGTCATACCAGGAGACGAAGTCGGCGCCACCGAAGGAGCCCTCGAGGTCCACGCCGGGGACGGAGAGGTCTGCGTCCCGGACGGCACCGGTGGAGAAGACGATGGCGTCATAGTGCTCGCGCAGGTCCTCCAGGGTGAGGTCCGTGCCGAAGTCCACGCCGCCGAGGAAGCGGATGTCCCCGCGGTCCATGACCTTGTGCAGGGCCTTGACGATGCCCTTGATCCTCGGGTGGTCCGGGGCCACTCCATAGCGGATGAGTCCGTAGGGGGCCGGGTAGCGGTCGAAGAGGTCGATGCTGACCTCGAAGTCCCGCTCGGCCTTGGTCAGCAGGTCTGCCGTATACACGCCGGCCGGTCCGGCACCGATGATGGCGAGGCGCAGGGGGCGGGCAGCGGCAGCGGTCACAGGGTTGTCCAATCAGCAGGGTCCAGAAGACGATGTGGCATCGAGAGGGCCATCACGATGGCACGCGGCGGCGGCCTTCAAGGGCCACCACCGGTCCATTCTACCGGGACCACCGAAATACACACGACCACCGTGATGCAATGCACGTCGGAAGCTCGTCGCGGTACGGGCGTTGCCGGCGTTGTCAGAGGAACACCTCACGCTTAACGCCAAGGGACCGGTCCCCGTGGACCGGCCCCGCGCGTGCCGCTTGCGGCGGCAAGGCCGTGACGTGGCCGAGACGAGGTGACTGTGACGCGGTGCTGTGGTCAGCCCCCGTACGCGGCCGCGCCGATGGCGGCACCGGCGGCCTTGGCGGCGTCCGCGGCGGTGATGTCGTTCATCTCCATCAGAGCGCGGGCGTCCTTGACGAGCAGCTTGACCTGCTCGCAGGCGTCCAGCCACTTCTGCTCCACCACCTGGTAGTCCTCGGAGTTGGAACTGGACTGGAAGTTCTCGTCCATGTAGGCCTTCTGCGTCTCGCGGTCACCGATGATGCCCTCGATGCGGTCGGCGATCTGGCCCACCTGGTATTCGTAGGCTGCGGCTTCGCCGGCGTCGTACTTGATAACCATGGTCTATTCCTTTCGGGTTCCGGGAGTCCCGGAGAAGTGCGGAGTGTGTCGGTTGGTACTGCGACGATGACGCTGAGGCGTCACCAGGACAGCTCGGCGCCCTGTTCCTTGGCCCGGGCGTCGTCCAGCTCGGTCTGCTCCTGGACGCTGTAGGCCTTGTAGAGCTCGCCCTGGCCCACGTTGATCAGGGACAGCGCCTCGATCACCTGTCCCTGGCACTCGTTCACCCGGTTGATGAAGTTGCGGAAGGCCTGGGCGCCGGCACCCTGGAAGCTGCTCTCCAGAGACACGGTGGCGTCCTCGAGGTTGTGCAGCTCCACGATCAGGAGTTCGCCCGAATCCCCGGAGTCCTTGGCCGCCTTGTCGAAGGCGTCAAGGCCTTCCTGCAGTTCAAGTCGTTCGCTTCCTGTAGCCATGTCTATCCCCTAGGTGGTTCTGTCTCGGACCGGTGGTCCGCTGTCTGTGTGCCTGACGTGCGCTGCGTTCCGCAACCCGTTGGCCCGATGACTCCATCCTTCTGCCCCGGTGAGGTCCGGTCAACCGGATCCGATGGGTAGAACTCCCCATGCACGGTCCGCCGGTCTCGTTTCCGCCCTTGTAAGAATGCTGGAATGATGAGGGAGGTCACGGCACCGGGGGTGTGCCGGGCCAGGACGAGCCCGGTGCAGACCGGAGGGAGGGGGCACCGGCTGTGGCCATGGATTTCGACTCGCAGCTCATCGAGTCGGTCGAGGTACGTCGCGAGCGGCTGAGCGCCTCGTTCCTGTTCGGGCTGAACCCCACCGAGCGGCGGTGGAAGGACCGGACCAACTTCTTCGTCTACGGCCTGATCCTCGCTGCCCTGGCCTGTGCCTTCTGCGTGGGGATCTCCTTCATCGTGAACATCATCGGCAACTGGCTGGCCGAACGCGAGGAGCGGGACCAGCAACAGCAGCAGCGCAACGCGGTCGTCCAACCAGAGTCACCGTCGCAGGGTGTGGAGAAGCGCCCGGCGCACGCGCCTGCCGTGGTGTCCCCCTCCGACACCGCGGTGCTCGCGGACCTCGCTCCCCCCGCGGCGCCCGCCGCACTCGCTGCGCCCGCCACACCCACTGACCCCACCGCCCTGCCGCCGATCCCTTGGAGGTCCTGACGTGCCCACCCCCTATACGCGAGTCACCCTGGTGGGCCAGCGGCGCAATGCGGACCTCCTGTTGCCCTCGGACACTCCGCTCGGAACCCTCCTGCCCCAGATCCTGGACGTGCTGAACGATCAGCCGGAGGACTCCCTGGGCACCAAGCTGCTGGTCCGGCCGGACGGTGACGAGATCCCCCCGAGCCAGACCCTCAGCGAGTCCGAGGTCCTGGACGGCGAGCGCCTCCGCCTCGTCTCCCGCACCGAGGCCCCGCCCGCGCCCATCGTCTACGATCTCAACGATTCCGTCTCGGACGCCACGGAGGCCGTGCCCGGTCGGTGGTCGCCGGACTACAAGTACATCAGCTGCGGGCTGCTCGCCGCCCTCGGCGCGTGGTTCGCGATCACGTCCCTGTTGGCGACCTACACCCCGGAGCTCCAGGACTGGATCAACCTCGCCCTGGCCACGGTGGCACTCATCGGCGCCGCCGTGGTCTCCTCGCCGGGCCGACAGCAGGCCGTCGCCGCGACTCTCGCCGGTGCCGGCACCCTGTTCGCCCTCTCCGGCCTGACGGGACTGGGTCTCACCGCTCCGTGGGGGTACATCGCCGTCGGTGCCCTGGCCGCCGTCGTGCTGGGAGTCCTCGGATTCATCGTCAACCGGCCGCTGTCCATGTTCATCGCGGCCGCGGTGACCGGCGTCCTCGTGGCGGTCTGGGCCGTCTCGCCCCCGCTGGCCGAGTGGGCCATCGGGGACCGCACCTCCGATCCGGTGGTCGGCGCGGCCGCCATCCCCGGCATCGCCACCCTGCTGGTGCTGGGCATGCTGCCCAAGATCGCCCTCGGCGTCTCAGGCCTGGCCGGCATGGACGATCGACACGCCAATGGCTCCACGGTGCTACGACGGGACGTGGACCGGGCCATCGAATCCGCCCACGGCGGCCTCATCGCCAGCGCCGTCATCTGCGCTGCCTCGGCCGCGCTGTCCCTGTGGCTGGTCGGCGGCGACACCCTGGCCTATCCCTTCTCCCTGCCCCTCCTCGCCAGCCTGGTCCTGGCCCTCGGGCTGCGCACCCGTTCCTTCCCCCTGGCCGCCCAGCGCATCCCGCTGTACCTGGCCACCGGCCTCGGTGTCCTCTCCCTGGTCCGCCTGGCCATCGGATTCCAGCCCGACTACGAGGGCGTGTTCCTGGTCCTGTTGCTGGTGCTGGCCCTCGTGATCGGCGCCGGGCTGTCCGTTGACCTGCCAGACCACTCACAGGCCCGGATGCGCAAGGCCGGGGACACCCTCGAGGCCATCGCCCTGCTCGCCCCCATCCCGCTGCTGATCGGCTACTACGGGATCTACGCCACCCTGTTGGAGACCTTCTGATGTCCGCTCCCCTGGATCCCTGGAACGACGCCGGCCCCGCCCCGACCCGGCCACGGCCCGGTGCGAGCCCCACAGACGGCTCAGATCCGCTGTGGTCCAGCCGCTCGGACCTGCGCCGGGGCCTGGCCCGGGCCCAGGACGATCCGGGCACCGGCTTCGAGTCCGTGGCGTCCCGGGTCCAGCGCGACTACTCGCGCCGCCCGGCGCTGTCCCTGTGGGCTCGTGGCTGGCGCGCGCTGGGCGGTCTGTGGGGCCATGACCGGACCGGCGACCGGCTGGCCGCCTCGGCCAAGGTGGTCCAGTCCCCCGTCACCACCGGCCGGCGCATCGCTGTGGTTTCCCTGCGCGGCGGCGCCGGCAAGACCACGGTGGCGGCCCTGACGGCCTCGACCTTCGCCGCCCTGCGTCCCGAGCCGGTGTCCGCACTGGACCTGGACCCGGCCCTCGGATCGCTCGGCCTGCGGCTCGGTCACCGCCCGTCGCACGGCGCGGACCGGTTGGCCGCCGAACTGGCCGCCATGGACTCGACCACCTTCGACGCCGTCACCTCGCTGATGTCCCTCGGGGTGAACGACCTCCACTACACCGGCCCGCGGGTGGCCGGTGGCCCCCTGGGGCAGAGCGCCGCGACCACGTTGTTGTCCGGTCTGTCCCGCTACTTCCCGGTCACCGTGATCGACTGCCCCACCGGCACCGAGAATCCGGACACTGCCGCGATGCTGACCCGCGCCCATGCCGCCATCTTCGTGGTGCCCGCCACGGCGTCCGGCGTGGATGAGGCCGCCGGCTACCTGCGCCACTGGCTCACCGACCCCTTCCTCTCGGCCATCCCGGTGGTGGCCGCCGTCGTGGGCACGGACCGGGACGGGGTGCTGGACCCGCTCGCCCAGGCCGCCGCCCTGACCCGGCTCGGGGTGGGCGCCGTTGCCGTGCGGCACGATCGCCACGTCGCAGGAGGGGTGGGGATCAGCCTGCCGCTGCTGTTGCCGGAGAACCGGCTGGCGGCCGCAGAGCTCGCCGCCCAGGTCCTGTCCGCCGCGAACACCACGGGTACCACGGGCACCGCCACAGGCCCGTCCACGGGAGCCTCCACGCGTGCCCGGCAGGGGGTCGCCTGGTGACGCAGAAGGTCATCCACCGCCCCGCCCGCACCTCGGCGCCCGCCCGGCTCTACCAGCCCTTCCGCATCGAGGGTCCCCAGCCGATCGATCCGTCCCAGTCGGAGGGCGAGGGGGCCGGAGGTTTCCTCCGCCTGCTGCCGATGGTCGCCGCCGGGGGCTCCATGATGGTCATGATGACCTTCCGGCAGAGCCCCTTCGCTGCCGTCGGGGCCATCGCCATGGCGCTGTCCCTGATCGTGGGCGTCGTCATGATGTTCTCGCAGCGCGGCAAGGCCGGGCGCCAGCGCAAGAGCATGCGGGACACCTACGCCCGCTACCTCGAGCGGACCCGGGTGAGGCTGCGGGATGACGAGCAGCAGGCGCAGTTGGCAGCCCGGGCCTCCTCCCCGCCCGCCACCGCCCTGTTCGACATCGTCCGGGACCCGGCGCGGGTCTGGGAGCGGCGCCGCTACCACGAGGACTTCCTGCGCATCCGCATCGGCTCAGGCCGGCGCCCCACCCGGGACATCGACATCTCCCTGATCGAGACCGCCACCTCGCTGCAGGACGAGTTCCTGCTCCGTGAGGCGGAGAGCCTCAAGGACCGCTTCGAGACCGCCCCGGACATGCCGGTGAACCTGCCGCTGGACTCCGCGGGCAACGTGTCCCTCGTCGGCCCCCGCGACCCGGAGCTGCAGCTCGTGCGCTCGCTGGTGGCCGGCGCCGCAGCACTGCAGTCTCCCGAGGACGTGCGCATCGCCCTGATCACGCCCGAGGCCAACCGCGCCGACTGGGACTGGCTGGAGCTGCTCCCCCACTTGGACGACAACTCGCACCGGCACTTCACCGGACCGGTCAAGCTGATCGCCCCGGACCACGACTCGCTGCTGGAGCTGCTGGAGGAGGACCTGCAGTACCGGTCCAAGGTGGCCGGCGAGTACAACAAGTACGGGGACGAGATGACCAGGGGCCCATCCCTGCTGCCCCGTCTGATCGTGATCGTGGACCGCTACGGGCAGACCGCCGGTGACCTCGCCTTCGGGGACTCCCACTTCGGCCTGCCGGCGCGGGCCATCACCGCCCTTCACCTGTGTGCGGACCGGCTCCACGAACCCTCCGAGGTGAACTACCGGATCACCCTCACCGACGGCGGCGCGGGCCGGTCCGGGGCCGCATACTCCACCAACGCCGCAGGGACCGCAGAGGCGGAGGAGGCGGCTGCCCGTCCCCACTTCCTGCTCGAGGACCGCACCAAGGACCAGGGGAACCCGGTCCGGACCGAGGGCGAGCTGGACCCCATGGACGCCAGTACCGCCGAGGGACTCGTGTCCGAGCTGGCACCATTGCGGCTGGCGCTGGAATCCCTGGAGCACACCGGGGCCGAGGCGGCATCCTCCTCCTCTTTCCTGGAGATGCTGCACCTGTCCCCGGCGCTGGACCGGGCCGACGTCGAGCGCAATTGGCGACCCCGTTCCCAGGCCGACTTCCTGCGGGTGCCGCTGGGACCGGATGACAAGGGCAAGCCGGTGCTGCTGGACCTCAAGGAGGCCGCGCAGCTCGGCATGGGACCGCACGGTCTCTGCGTGGGCGCCACCGGCTCCGGCAAGTCCGAGATGCTCCGATCCCTGGTCTTCGGCCTGCTGGCCACCCACTCACCGGACTCGCTGGCGATGGTGCTGGTCGACTTCAAGGGCGGCGCGACCTTCGCCCCCTTCGAGGGCGCACCGCACGTCACGGGCATCATCACGAACCTCTCCGATGACCTGACCCTGGTCGAACGCGTGTATGCCTCGCTCAACGGCGAGATCCTGCGTCGGCAGGAGGTCCTGAAGGCCGCCGGCAACATCGCCAACATCACCGACTACCAGATCCACCGGGACGAACAACTGGCCAAGAGGCAGGGCAAGCAGGGGACGCCGGGCAGCGAACCGCTGCCCCCGCTGCCGCACCTGGTCATCATCATCGACGAGTTCGGCGAGTTGCTCACCGCCCGCCCGGACTTCATCGACCTGTTCCTGTCCATCGGACGCATCGGCCGCTCGATCGGCGTACACCTGCTGCTGAGCTCCCAGCGGGTGGAGTCCGGCAAGCTGCGTGGCCTCGAGACCTACCTGTCCTACCGCATCGGCCTGCGCACGCTGTCCGAGTCCGAGTCCCGCACCGTGCTGGACACCCCCGATGCCTTCCACCTGCCGCCACTGCCCGGCTATGGGTACCTCAAGGTGGACACCACCGTGTACTCCCGTTTCAAGTCCGGCTACGTCTCCGGCCCGCTGGCGGACGAGGTCTTCGAGGAGGACGAAGAGGAGGACCTGGGGGACGAGATCCCGCCGGTGC
This sequence comes from Citricoccus parietis, assembly GCF_042433045.1. Lineage (NCBI taxonomy): Bacteria > Bacillati > Actinomycetota > Actinomycetes > Micrococcales > Micrococcaceae > Citricoccus > Citricoccus parietis. Next base: position 45,031 of record NZ_JBHLWH010000030.1, read on the forward strand.
TGCAGGCCACGGACTACGCCCTGGTCCTCGCAGAGCAGCAGGCCGCCGGCGTGCCGGGCGAGCCGGCGGCCCCGGCCCCGAAGAAGGACGCCCCGGCACGCCGCTCCACCGGTCCCACCGTGATGTCCACCATGATGGACACGCTGCGGACCTACCCGCCGTCCGTGCAGCCGATCTGGTTGCCCCCGCTGCCCGTGGAGAGCACCCTGGACCAGGTGGTCGGCGAGCCGAAGAACACGGAACAGGGCTTGCGCCTGCCTGCCGGTGGCGACCTCACGGTGCCCATCGGTCTGCTGGACGATCCGGCCCGCCAGTGGCAGGGGCTCTGGGAGATCGACTTCACCTCCGGCTCGGGCAACATGATCGTCCACGGTGGTCCCCAGTCCGGCAAGTCCACCGCCCTGCGGACCATCGTGACGTCCCTGGCCCTGACCCATTCGCCGCAGCAGGTCGGCATCTACTGCGTCGACCTGCTGGGCTCCGGCCTGTTGCCGCTGCAGGACCTGCCGCATGTGGGCGGGGTGGCCGTCCGCACCAACGGAGAGGTCGTCTCACGCACCGTGGACGAGGTCCTCGGGATGCTCTCGCACCGCGAACGGGTCTTCGAGAAACATGCCATCGACTCCCTGCCGACCATGCGGCGGATGCATGCCGAGGGAAAGCTGCCCGAGCTGCCCAGTGCGGACATCTTCCTGGTGGTGGACGGCCACGGCCAGTTCCAGGAGGAGTTCGAGGACCTGCTGCCCAAGGTGGTCCAGATCATGACCCGCGGCGGAGGCTACGGCATCCACATCATCTCGGCGGTGAACCGCAACAACGAGATCCGGGCCACCCACCAGACCTACTTCACGCATCGCATCGAGTTGGCGCTGTCCGAGGCCGGCGACTCCCAGATCGACCGCAAGCTGGCTGCCAACGTGAACCCGGAGGCCCCCGGCCGCGGCCTGATGCCACTCAAGCTCCAGGGCCACGTGGCCCTGCCGCGGATCGACGGCCAGGCCGAGAAGGAATCCGCCACGGACGGGCTGAAGGACCTCGTGGAGCAGGTGGGCCGCTTCTCCACCGGCGCCGCCATGAAGGTCCGCGTGCTGCCCTCTGTGGTGGAGGCCTCCGCGGTGGCGTCCCCGGAGCAGAAGGGCCTGTTCCCGCTGGGCCTGCGGGAGCTGGACCTCGGCGTGGAGTACCTCGACCTGGAACGCCAGGACCGGAACCTGATCGTCATGGGGGACGAGGAATCCGGCAAGTCCAACGTCCTGCGTCAGGTGGTCAACCGCTTCACCGCGAACCACCGGGACAACGAGTTGATGTTCGTGGTCATCGATCCCCGCCGCGGGCTCGGGGACCTCGTGCCCGACGACTACCTGGGCGGCTACGCCACGAACGCCGAGGTCGCCAAGAATCTGGCTGGCGCCGTGATCAACGAGCTGCGTAAGCGCCAGGACCCGGACGAGGACCAGACCACGGTCCAGCGCCAGACGCGGATCGTGGCCCTGATCGACGACTACGACGTGCTGACGGTGGGCGGCGGGCAGTCCCCACTCGGCGCCTTCGTACCCTTCATCCCGATGGCCGCGGAACTGCGGATCAACTTCGTGCTGACCCGCCGCGTGCGGGGCGCCTCCCGCGGCATGTATGAGACGTTCTTCTCCACCCTGCGGGACAACGGGACCTCGGCGCTGATCATGTCCGGCGACCGCCGCGAGGGCAATCTCATCAACGGGATCAAGGCCCGCAAGATGCCCCCCGGCCGCGGCCAGCTGCTGATGACGGGCAAGCCCGTGATGACGGTGCAGACGTTCTTCGGTGACCTGCCGGAGTGACCGCCTCCGCTTCCGCCGCCGGCCGCGCCCCGCGCCCGGTCACCCCGGCCGGGCTCGCCTACGGTGCCGGCGCGTACACGTTCTGGGGCGGGCTGCCGCTGTACATGGCGGCCACGGCCCCGGCCTCCGCCCTCGAGGTGGTCTTCGCCCGGATCGCCTTCACGCTCGTAACCTGCGCCGTGCTGCTCTTCGTCCTGCGGCGCTGGCGCGACGTCGGCCGGCAGCTGGGCAGCGGGCGGCGCCTCGGTGCCACCGCCCTGGCCTCCGTGCTCATCACCGGCAACTGGGCGATCTACACCTACGCCGTGATCTCCGGCCAGACCCTCGAGGCGGCCCTGGGGTACTTCATCAACCCGCTGGTCTCCGTGCTGGCCGGCGTCGTGCTGTTCGGGGAACGGCTCCGGCGGGCCCAATGGGCGGCCGTCGGTCTGTCCGTCACGGCCGTGGTGGTCATGGTGGTCGGGCACGGGGCGTTCCCGTGGCTCGCGATCCTGCTCGCCCTGACCTTCGGCGGCTACGGCGTGGTCAAGAGCCGGCTGTCCACCGCGGTCAGCCCGGTTGCCTCCCTGGGGGCCGAGACGATCCTGCTGATGCCGGTGAGCCTGGCCGGGATGTGGTGGCTGGCGGCCTCGGACCAGATGACGCTGCTCTCCCACGGGGCCGGGCACTTCTGGATCCTGGCCCTGTCCGGGGTGGTGACGGCCATCCCGCTGATCCTCTTCGGGGCGGGCGCCAGCCGGTTGCCCCTGACCCTGCTGGGGCTGCTGCAGTACATCAACCCGCTGATCCAGTTCCTCATCGGCCTGCTGTTGTTCCAGGAGGCCATGAGCACCGGCCGGTGGGCAGGCTTCATCCTCATCTGGTGTGCCCTCGTGGTACTCATGGTGGACTCGCTGCGGGCGGCCCGGCGGAATCCCCGGCCGCGCCACGGCCCGTAGGAGGGGACCCTAGACTGGAGGCATGCCCGCAGACTCCTCCGCTCCCGCCGTCTTCCTCTCGACCTTTCAGAAGCTCGTCCCCACCCACCTGGAAACGCCGTGGACTGCCGAGGACGGACTCGGCGCGGGGGAACTGGAGGCCCTGCTGGAGGCCTCGCCCGCTGCCGAGGCCGCACGGGAGGCCGTCGGTGAATCCGACGGTGAATCCGACGGCGTGCCGATCCCACTCTCCCTCTACGAGTTCCACCGTGCCCTGGGGAACTGCCCGGACCTGCTGGAGACCGACCACTTCTTCTTCGACGCCGATGAGCTGGAGATCCGGGACGGCTTCCTGATGTTCCTCGAGGACGCCGGGGAGAGCACCGTCTGGGGCCTGCCCGTGGCGGACGCCGAGCTGCCGGACCCGCTGGTCTGGCGCCGCTCCACCGGGGCGGACGCCGAACACGGCGTGTGGACGTGTGAGGGCGGGACCTTCAGCGAGTTCGCGGTGGACCTGCTCGCCTGGACCTTCGAGGATTCCGAGGACCCCGAGAGCCCCGGGGACGAATGATCGCCTGCCACGCCCCCGAGGGCTATGTGTGCCCCTTCTGCGGCCTGGTGGCCGGTGACGTCTCCGATCCGGAGAACCGCTGCGAGCTCGCCGACCTCGTCTACCAGGACGAGGACGTCATCGTCTTCATCGCGGTGGACGGCTTCGGCGACCACGAGGGCCATGCCATGATCTCCCCCAGCGGGCACTACGAGACGTTGTACGACCTCCCCGACCGGGTGCTGCAGCGGATCGGGCTGATGGCCCGCCAGGTGGCGCTGGCCATGAAGCAGGCGTGGTCCCCCGATGGCATCTCCACCCGCCAGCACAACGAGCCCGCCGGGAACCAGCACGTGTGGCACTACCACCTGCACGTGTTCCCGCGCTGGCACGACGACCAGCTCTACCGGCACCTGCGCCACCCGGTGGCTCCGGAGGTGCGGGCGGCCAAGGCCCGCGAACTGGCGGCCGTGCTCGACGCCGGTCCCACCCGCCTGCCTTAACTGGCCCTACTCACCCTTCCCCACCCGCGCTTCCCCTCGGCGTCCGCTTTGCGTCGAGTTGGGGTGGGTATTCGGCGCGCAGACCCACCCCAACTCGACTGAAAGCGAGAGGGGGCGTCTGGTCAGTCGGCCGGTCGGCCGTCCCGTCAGTTGTCGCGGTCGACCACGTAGTCGGCGAAGGCCACGAGGGCGCTCTTGACCGGTGAGGCCGGCAGCGGGGCCAGGGCCTCGACGGCATCCGCGGCCCAGCCACGGGTGATGTCCCAGGCCTGCTCGATCACCGGGTGCGCGGAGACGGCGGCCACCGCTGCAGCCAGTTGCTCGTCGGTGTCCAGGGGGCCGTCCACCAGTTCGAGGACGGCAGCCGCCGTCGCATCGGCCGGGGCGGCCTGGCGCAGCAGCAGCACCGGCAGGGTGGGCACCCGTTCCTTGAGGTCGGTGCCCGGGGTCTTGCCGGAGGCGTGGGAGGTGCTGGTGAGGTCGATGACGTCGTCCGCCAGCTGGAAGGCCATGCCGACCTTCTCGCCGTAGTCGTCGAGGATCCGCACGGTGGTCTCGTCGCAGCCGCCGAAGTGGGCGCCCAGGCGTCCGGCGGAGGCGATCAGCGAACCGGTCTTGCCGCCGATCACGCGTAGGTAGTGCTCCAGGTGGTCGTCCTGCTCCTCCGGGCCCACGGTCTCCCAGAGCTGACCCATGACCAGCCGCTCGAAGGTGCGCGCCTGGATGGCCACGGCCTCGGGGCCGAGGGTCGCCATCAGCAGGGAGGCCCGCGCGAAGATCAGGTCGCCGGCCAGGATGGCCACCGAGTTGCCCCACACCTGGTGGGCGGCCGGGGCGCCGCGGCGCACGGGTGCCTCGTCCATGACATCGTCGTGGTACAGGGTCGCCAGGTGCGTCAACTCCATCACGACGGCGGCCGAGCGGACCTCCGCGGCCACCTCGCCGACCTGCCCCGTGCCGACCCCGGGCTCGCCCAACAGCGAGGACAGGATGGTCAGCAGGGGACGGATCCGCTTGCCGCCGGCCTCCAGCAGGTGCCGGGAGGTGTGGTCCGCCAGCTGGTCCGTGTTGGTGACGGCCTCGGAGAGTTCGTGCTCGACCCGCTCGAGGGCGGTGGTGACCACGTCGAGCAGGACGCCGTGCTCCGCGAGGTTCTCGAAGCCGGCGGGCAGGGCCAGGCCGCCGACGGGGGCACCGGGGATGCCGGAGGAGATGCCGGTGGAGACGCCAGCGCGGGATACGGGCTCGGGTGAAGTCACCGGGCCAGCCTAACCAACGTTGGCCGGGGTCGGCGCATCCGGGTCGGACCGCATGGCAGCGGCGGACGCGGTCTCCGGCACTGCCCCCGCTGCCGCCCTCATCGTCGTGGCGGCGGGGACCACGGACTCCAGCAGCCGCACCATCCGGTCCACCGGCGCGGTGCCCCGCTCGTCCACGAGGTTGGCCATGACCTGCACCACGGAGCGCAGCAGCGGCTTGACCCGCATTCCCGTGGCCAGGGCGGCCTTCAGCACGGCGGGGTGGCCGATCAGCTCCGCGAACCGGCTGCCGAGCGCGAAGTGCCCGCCCCAGGTCTCCTGGGTGAGCACCGGGTACCGGGCCAGCTCCGCCTCCCGGCCGGCCGCCGTCGGGCGCTTCAGGGCCGTGACGGTCAGGTCCGCTGCGATGCGGGCGGCCTCCATGGCGAAGGAGATCCCCTCGCCGTTGAACGGGGAGACCATGCCGGCCGCGTCCCCGACGAGCAGCATGCCGGGCACGTGCTGCGGGGTCCGGTTGAAGCCCATGGGCAGGGCGGCGCCGAGGATCCTCGAGGTGCGGGTCTCCTCGGACAGTCCCCAGGTGGCGGTCAGCGCACCGGACCAGTCCTTGAGGATGGAGCGGTAGTCGAGCTTGCCGAACTGCGGGGAGGTGTCCAGGATGCCGAGGCCCACGTTCACGGTGCCGTCCCCCAGCGGGAAGAGCCAGCCGTAGCCGGGCAGCAGGTTGCCCGCGGCGTCCGGCAGCTGCAGCCAGGACTCCATCCAGTCGTCGCCGTGGCGCGGGGCGCCCTCGGGGACCGAGTAGTAGGCGCGGACGGCCACGCCCATCGGACGGTCGTCCCGCTTGGCCAGGCCCGCGGAGACGGCGGTGCGCGTGGAGTTGCCGTCCGCGGCGATGACGACCGGGGCGTGGAAGTCCTTGAACTCACCGGTCTTGCGGCCGCGACCGTCCAACAGCTCGGCGCGCAGGCCGTTGACGGTCCCGTCCTCGGCGCGCAGCACGGTGGTGACGGAGTGCCGTTCGAGGATGGTGGCCCCGGCCGCCCGGGCGTGCTGGGCCAGGACCTCGTCGAAGTCGTGGCGGGTGCGCACCAGGGCGTAGCCCGGCCACGTCTGCGTGGACGGCCAGGGCACCTCCACCGCGCGGCCCTCGGCCACCAGCCGCAGCCCCTTGATGTGCTGCCACCCGTCCTCGGCGGCGTGTGGGATCCCCATGAGGTTCATCTCCCGCACCGCCTGCGGGGTGAGCCCGTCCCCGCACACCTTCTCGCGTGGGTAGGCCGTCTTCTCGAGCACCGTGACCTCGATGCCGGCGTTCGCCAGGTGCCATGCCGCCGTGGCCCCGGCCGGGCCGCCGCCGGCGATGAGGACTTGGGTCTGGACGGGTGTCGTTGCGCGTTCCACCCCGCCATTCTCCCAGAGCACCGGCGCGCACCCGCCCAGGGCACTGACGGTAGGCTTGACAGGTCATGAACAACCCTGGATCCGCGACGCCCGCGCCCCGGCTGGCGTCCGTCACCTATGCCCGCCCTCTTCCCGGCGGTGCCGGTCTCGCGGAGGTCGTGGCCACCGGCACCGAGTGCGCGTGGATCCGCTGCGGCGAGGGCATGGTCGGGCTGGGGACCGCCGCCCGCTTCACCACCACCGGGTCTGGCCGCTTCGAAGCGGCCCGCCGCTGGTGGATGGCCGCCACGGAGGCCGAGGCGGCTGAATCAGGGGGTGCGGACCGGAGCACCGTGCCCGACGACGGCCTGCCCCGGCGCTCCCCGCTCGCCTTCGCGGCATTCGCCTTCGCCGACGACAGCCCCGTCGACTCGGTCCTCGTGGTCCCGGAGTTCGTCGTCGGCTCCACCCACGGCCGGTCCTGGCTGACCTGGCAGGTGGACCTGGACAGCCCGGCCAACGCGCAAAGGGCCGCCGCCGGTTGGCGTCCCGGTCAGGCCGAGGCCGAGCAACGGCTGGAAGAGCTGCTCGCGGAGGCTGGGCGCGGGTCGCGCGACGGGTGGGCAGACGCCGGGCCGGCCGGCGGTCTTGAGCTCAGCGATGGCGCGCTGTCCCAGGAGGGCTACCGGGCCGCCGTCGCCCGCGGGGTCCGGCTGATTGAAGCCGGGGACCTGACGAAGCTCGTGCTGGCCCGAGACGCCGTGGTCCGCTCCGACGGCCCGCTCGACGTCGCGCGAGTGTTGCGCACCCTGACGGAGCGGTACCGGGACTGCTGGACCTACGCCGTGGACGGGCTCATCGGCTCCACCCCGGAGATGCTGGTCAAGGTGGACGGGGACACCGCCCGGGCCCGGGTGCTGGCCGGGACCCTGGACCGGGAGGGCGCACCGGTCGGGGCGGCCGGGACCGAGTACGCACGGCAGCTGCTCTCCGACAATCCCAAACAACGCCACGAGCACCGGCTGGCCGTGGACTCACTGACCGAGCGCCTGGAACCGTTCACCACCAGTCTCGAGGCCGCGGACGAGCCGTTCGTCCTGGAGCTGCCCAATGTCTGGCACCTCGCCACGGACGTCTTCGCCCGGCTCGTGGGGGCGGAGGGTGCGCGGCGCACGGGGCCAGGGGCGCTGGCCCTCACCGAGGTGCTGCATCCCACGGCGGCCGTGTGCGGCACCCCGCGCGAGGCGGCCGCCGCGCTCATCTCCCGGCTGGAGACCGCCGACCACGGCCTGGACCGCGGACTCTTCGCCGGGCCGGTGGGGTGGCTGGACGGCAATGGGAACGGCGAGTTCGGTATCGCACTGCGCGGGGCCGTGGTGGAGGACGAGCACACTGTTCGCTTGTATGCCGGCTGCGGCATCGTCGCCGCCTCCGACCCGGAGGCCGAGCTGGCGGAGACCACCGCCAAGATGCGGCCCATGCTGCAGGCGCTGGGACTGCGGGCCTAGTACTTCAGTCGCGTCGGTGTGGGAGGCCGGCGGGGACCTACCGGAACGTCGCGCGGACCGCGGCCTCCACCTGGCGGCGGACGCGTGGACGGGCGGAGCGGTCCGAGCGCAGCTCGAGCACCCGGCGGCCGGCACCCGGACTGCCACCGAGGGTGGACAGCAGATCGTCCTCGCTGTCCACCGGGATCCACTCCAGGCCATAGGCGGCGCACAGGGCGCGCACCTCGACGTCCTGCGGGGTGCCGAAGAAGCGCTCCACCACCTCGGCCATGCCCTCGCGCTGGGCCACCAGGCCGTGTTCGAGGCCGGCGAAGATCGCCCCACCGGCGTCATTGACCACCACGATGTCCAGGTCCGGTTCCCGCTCCCCCGGCCCGACCAGCAGGCCACCCACGTCATGAAGCAGGGTCAGGTCACCGCACAGCAGCACGGTGCGCTGGCCGGTGCCCAGCGCCACGCCGGAGGCCGTGGAGACCGTGCCATCGATGCCGGCGAGTCCGCGGTTGGCATACACGATGGACTGCGGCACCGTGGGCGGACGCCAGGACAGGTCCACGTCCCGGATCACCGAGGACGAGCCCAGCACGAGGGGTCCCCGGACGGTGCTGGCCACGAGTTGGCTGGTGCGCAGCGCGCCAGGCCGGCCGACCTCGTCATGCCGGATGGCCAGGGCGTCGTCCAGGGCGGCTTGGGCCCGCACCCCGGCCTGTTGCCAGTCCGTCAGCCAGCCGGCGGGGCCACGGCCGGCGACGACGGCCAGCTCCTCCAGGTCATCCACCGGACGTTCGCGGCGGGCACCGGGCTCGAACCAGGCCACCGGCTCGGGCTGGTGGAACGCCGTGGCCAGGTCGGCCCGGGCCAGCAGCGCGGAGATCTGCCGGGTCAGGGTCGGCCGGCCGAAGAGGATGACCTGCTCGATCCGGCCGGCCAGCGGATGGGAGTCCTCCCCCAGCCCGCCGGCGGAACCGAGGAGCCACGGGTAGGCGCCGACGGCGTTGTGGCCGAAGCGGGCGTTCGAGCTCGGCTCGGCGAGCAGTGGCAGGCCGAGGGCGTTCGCGAAGGCGGCAGGCAGGGGTCCGGAGCCGTGACCGGCCACCACCACGGTGCGTGACTCGGCCAGCTCGGCCACGTCCAGGTCGAGTTGCTCGGTGAGGTCCATAGGGTTCACCGTCACCGGACCGGAAGGCCCGGTGACGACCTCCTCACCGGCGGGCGGGACCCAGCCGGCGTCGGCCCCCGCCGCGTCCGTCCCGTCAGGATCCGCGGGGACCAGGGGCTCGCGGAACCGCAGGTTCAGGTGGATCGGTCCCGGCGCGGATTCCCGCACGGCGACGCCCGGCGTCCCGCCGAACCCCTCCACGTCCTCGGTGTCGAAGCCCCCGGCGGCCAGCATCGCCCGGGACACCACGGAGCGCAGGTGCTCGGTGTGCTGGTGCAGGGCGGTGCCCCGGGGATCGGCGTCGGTGACCTCGGCAGCCTCCGCTGCCAGCCACTCAGGCACCTCCTCGGCGTCCGCGTCCGTGGGCACGTCCCCGCTCAGGGTGGCGGCGAAGCGCACATGCTGCGGGAAGATCCCGTCCTGCCGGGTGGTCTGGTTGGCACCGGTGCCCTGCAGCTCCTCCGGGCGGTCCGCCGTCAACGCCACGAGCTGGACCCCGGCGTGGTCGGCCTCCATGAGCGCCGGCAGCAGGTTGCCCACGGCCGTCCCGGACGTGGTCACCACCCCGACCGGCCGGCCGGAGGCCAGGGACAGCCCCAGCGCGGTGTAGGCGGCGGAGCGCTCGTCGATGCGGACGTGCAGCCGGATCCTGCCGGCCCGCTCGGCCTCGGCCAGGGCGTAGACCAGCGGTGCCGAGCGGGATCCGGGGGCCACCACGGCCTCACGAAGACCGCCCTCCACCAGGGCTTCCGTCACCGTCCGGGCCACCCGCTGGGAGTCCAGGGCGAGGGTCGTGTTGTGCGGGCTGGGCTCGTGCCGGGAATGCTCCATACCGTCATCCTACGGAGCCCGCCTGAGCAGGCGGTGAACTCCGGTGGACGATCTGTACCCTCAGCGCACAGTGACGCCACCACGTCACTACGGTGGGGGTGGCGTCACTGTGCGCGCGGGGATTCCGGCCGGGGACGTCGGTCAGCGGTCGTTGTCCCGACCGCGACCTCGGTCGTTGTCCCGACCGTGTCCGCGGCCATCGTTCCAGTCGCCCCGTCGCTTGTTGCCGTGGCCCTTGCGGAAGCCGCCGTTGCGCTTCTTCCCGCCCTTGCCCCAGCCCCCTCCGTTGTTGCCCGTGGTGGAGAAGACCTGGACGACGGCCGGGCGCGGGACGGCGACCTTGTCCCCCTTCAGCGGGCCCTCTGGGACGAAGTCCGGGAAGTAGGAGGTGTGGGCGCCCCAGTCGCCGCCCTCACCGGGGTGCTGCACGGCCACGAACACGGAGTTGTCCTGGTCGTGGATCACCGGCCCGCAGGTCTCGGCATCGACCGGCACCGCCAGGAACTGCTCCACTCGGCCGCGGTTGCGGCCCTCGAGGGTGACCTTGTGCAGGGCGTCCGAGTAACCGATCTTGCCGGGCTGGCCGTCCGTGGAGATCCAGAGGTTGCCCTCGGAGTCGAAGGCCAGGTTGTCCGGGCAGGAGATCGGGGAGACCTTCTCCGCGGGGAACCCGGAGAAGTACACCGAGTCGGAGGCGGCCGGGTCACCGGCGAGCAGCAGGATGTTCCAGTTGAAGCGCTCGGAGGTGTGGTCCCCGCGGCGTTCGATCATCTCGATGACGTGGCCGTCGCGGTTGCCGCCGTCGGGCTTGGAGACCGGGTTGGCCTCGTCCACGCCGTCGCGGGTGCGGCCGGAGTTGTTGGTCAGGGCCAGGTAGATCTTGCCGGTGACGGGGTTGGTCTCCATGTCCTCCGGGCGGTCCATCTTGGTGGCGCCGACCTTGTCCCCGGCGAGCCGGGTGTTGACCAGCACCTGGTCCACGGTCATGTCCGGCACCAGGGACTTGTCGTTCTTCACCAGCGGGATCCAGCGGCCCCAGCCGTCGAAGTCGCCGTCCGAGGGGACGGCCCCGGTGCCGTCGATCTCGGATGCCGGGGAGTTGCCGGAGAACTGGGCCACGTACAGGGTGCCCTCGGAGAGCAGGGTCATGTTGTGCTTCTTGTTGCCCTTGCGGTACTTCTGCTTCGAGACGAACTTGTACACGTAGTCATGGGCCTGGTCGTCACCGGAGTAGACCACGGCGTGGCCGTCCCGGGAGATGATCGCGGTACCGGCCTCATGCTTGAAGCGGCCCAGTGCGGTGTGCTTGACCGGGGTGGACTCCGGGTCCTCCGGGTCGATCTCCACGATCCAGCCGAAGCGGTTGGCCTCGTTGGCGTAACCCTCGGTGTTCAGGTTGAAGCGCGGGTCCACGGTCTCCCAGCGGCGCGAGGTCGGCCCGGGCGAGATGCCGATGCGGGTCTGTTCCGGGGCACCGGTGCCCACGAAGTACTGGTCGAAGTTCTCCTCCCCGGACAGCACGGTGCCCCACGGGGTCGTGCCGCCGGCGCAGTTGTTCAACGTGCCGAGCACCTTGGTCCCGGTGGTGTCGTCCTTCGTCTTCAGCAGGTCCGAACCGGCGGCCGGGCCGTCCACGGTGAACAGGGTGGAGCCGGTGATACGGCGGTTGCGGCGGCCGCCCCGGACGTACTCCCACTTCTGGCCCTTGCCGCCGCGCTTCAGGTCCACGATCGAGAGCCCGTGGGCCTCGATGGCGGCCTCGATGACATCCTTCGGGTTGGACTTGAGGTACTCCGGGGAGAACATGACGTTCTCGTTGGTGTACTCGTGGCTGTTCACCAGGAAACCGGTACGGTCGTTGCGCCCGTCGGAGAAGACATCGAGGTAGTCCGAGTTGTAGCCGAACTGCTTGGCCTGGGAGGCGCCCGTCTGGTTCTCCAGGTCGAACTCCGGTGAGTCATCGAACAGCGGGTCTCCCCAGCGGATGATGGCGGCCCAGTCATAACCGGACGGAACGGTCATGGCGTCCACGGTGCGCTCCACCGGGGCGATGGCCTCGAAGGACAGCTTGCCGCCGCCCCTGGGGTGGAAGTCGTTCGCGGCCTGGGCCGCGGGGGCGTTCTGCAGGGCGGTGCCGCCGACGACCACGGCGGCGGCGAGACCACCTCCCAGCCCGAGTGCGGCGCGGCGGGAGATCGCGGCGTTGGCGATGTCCCGGAAGTGGGAATTGTCCGAGGTGTTCGGAACCGGGTGGGAACAGGCGCTGCCGCACTTGAGTTCACAGGTGATCGGCAGGCGGTTGCCGCGGGTGTGCCCGACCATGGGCAGGTGGCGCTTCAGCATGGGTTTCCCTCTTCAGGTGGTGACGGTGGCGTTCACAAGGCCTTCACAGCCTGGACTCGTCAATCCGCCGTCCGGTCACCGCGCGGTGACCTCCCGGTGAACACTGGGTGAGGTGTATTTAGGTCACGCCCGTGCCACTCAATTCCCGTCAGGTCGCGGACAGCACCCCGTGAGCCTGCACCAAGCGCTGACGCCACCACTGCTGCCGGTCCTCGCCCGCGCGCAGTCGAGCCAGGGCCGCAGGGTCGGGGACGGGACGGGCGCGCGAAGCACCGGAAGCACCGGAAGCCAAGTGGCCGGCGTCGGGAAGCCAGCCGGGGACCACCACGTCCTCGGTGAACAGCGCCACGGTGCCCAGCCCGCAGGCAAAGGGCAGCGCGGGCAGGCTCGCGGCGAGCGCCACGCCGGCGGCGATCCCCACGGAGGTGTCCAGTGCGGAGGACACCACGGCGTCCAGGCCGGCCGCCCCGACGATGCCCAGGGCGCGCCGCACCCCGCCGAGGGGCTGGACCTTGACCACCACGAGATCCGCCGCACCGGCCCGGGCCACGGCGAGCGGGTCGGTCTCCTTGCGCACGGATTCATCGGCGGCGATCCGCATCGGCGTCCCCGCGGCGTGGAGCGCCTCCCGCAGCCGGGCCAGCCCCTCGATCCCGGCCACGGGCTGCTCGGCGTACTCGAGTCCGTACTCCGCGAGCCGCTGCAGGGCGGCGAGCGCCGTGGTGTGATCCCAGCCCTGGTTGGCGTCGATCCGCAACGCGGCCCCCGGCCGCAGCCGGCGGACCTCGGCCACACGGGCCACGTCCTCGGCCACCCCCTCGGGGCCGGTGCGGCCTGATTCCGCCACCTTCACCTTGACGGCAGGCACGTCACCGAAGGAGTCCAGCACCCGCCCGACGTCGGCCGCGGCCACTGCAGGCACCGTCGCGTTCACGGGGACCAGGTCCCGCACCGGCGCCGGCCAACCCTGCCAGCCCGCCTCGATCGCGGCGGCAAGCCAGCGCGAGGATTCCTCCGGACCGTACTCCGCGAACGGGGAGAACTCCGCCCAGCCAGCCGGCCCGCGCAGCAGCATGGCCTCGCGTATGGTGACGCCGCGGAAGCGGGTGTGCATCGGCTGGGCCACGACGACGGCGCCCTCCAGGATCTCGTCCAGCTCCGGCAGTCGCGTGCCGTCCAGCAGGGGCGGGATCCCGTCGTGAGGACCAATGCGGTTCTGGGAGCCGAGGGAGTCGCGGTGGAGGTTGCTCGATGCGGTCACCCCGCCAGTCTATGGACGCCGGTAGACCCCCTCTAGACCGCGGCGTAGTAGCCGAACTTGCGCGCCACGGAGGCGGCGCGGGCACGATCGCCGAGGACGGACTCCAGAGCCTCGACCACGGAGGCCGTGGTCTCCGGGCGCAGGTTCCAGTCCTCGTCGAACGGGTCGTCCCAGCGCGCCCAGGCGCTGCCGGTGGCGGTGAAGGCCAGCGCCATCTCCTCGACGGAGCCGAAGGTCGGCTCGGGCTCCTCGAGCCGGTCCTCCCAGCCGTCCTCGCCCGGTGCGGTGAGGATCTTGCCGGTCAGGCCGTCCAGGATGAAGGGGTCCGGACCCTGCTTGGCCACCACCGTCCACTCGTCGTTCCAGTCCACCAGCAGCGCACCGGTGCGGGGGTTCCAGCGGTAGCCGGCCTGTTCGTCCCAGAGCCGTTCCAGCGGGAAGAACAGGAAGGGCAGGCCAGCGGTGTCGATCTCGATCCACTCCGGCCCGACCTCCCGGTAGAACCGGGCGAGTTCGGGGGCCAAGGGCGACTCCCCCGCCCAGTCGAGGGGTTCCTGGCGACTCGTCGACCCGAAGACGGACAAGGCTTGACGGACCGAAGACAGCTCGGGAGTGGGACCCGCAAGGTGTGCCATGGCCCCTACAGTAAGCGGGAACCCACACGGGCGGTCCAGCATCCACTGACCCCGGGATGACAATTCGGCGAAGAACACCCGACGTGGAGGTGGACGGCTGAGTGACCACTGCCACGGCCGGATGTTCGGAGTCCTCCCAGCCGTGTGGACCACAATGGCGTGCATGTCCCCTGCTGTCTCCGACCCCGCGGGCGCCGGCACCGGCCCAGGCCGGCGCGTCCGTGCTGCCAGTGCCGCCCGGGCAACCCGAGCAACCGTGCTGCTTCGGCCGGCCCGCAGCACGTGGGCCTGGGTGCTGGCCGCAGCGGTGACCGCAGCCCTGCTGCTGTTGGTGTACCGCGTCTTCGTGACCACGCAGACCGGCCAGCTGGCCGAGTTCATGGCCCTGGAAGCGGCCACACACCGGCTCGAGGGACTGCGGGGGTCCACCCTCGCCGTGCTCAACCGGCTGCCGGAGATCGTGGGGGTGGCCGGCGTCGGGGTGTTCCTGGTGTTGACGGTCTACCGGCGGCGCTGGATCGCGTCCCTGGAGGCGGCGATGGCGTTCGGGGCGGCGAACCTGACCACGCAACTGCTGAAGAACTGGGTGCTGGTGCGCCCGGACCTGGACAACGGGGTGCCGTACTACACCGGCAATTCCCTGCCGTCCGGCCATACGACGTTCGCCGCGGCCGCCGTGGTGGCGGTGTTCCTCATGGTCGCCCCGCGGTGGCGTCCGCTGACCGCCGCCGTGGGCGCGCTCTTCGCCACCGCGGTGGGGGCGGGGACCTTCATCGAGACGTGGCACCGGCCCGCGGACATGGTGGCGGCGTACCTGGTGGCCGCGTTCTGGGGGCTCGTGGCCGGCTACGTGATCCTGCGGACCGGGGCCGACTGGAACATCCGCGGCACCCGGACGGCCCGCCATCCGCGTCCCGGCGGGCACCCCCTCTGGGATGTGGCCCTCTGGGTCGCCGGTGTCGCGATGCTGCTGGGCGCCTGGTGGGGCTTCGAGTCGGCCGGGGGCACCGCAGCCCTGACCGCCGAACCGGACTGGTATTCCGGCTGGCACTTCCTCTACGGCGTCCTGTTCGCCACCGGTCCGGGGCTGCTGGTCTTCGCGGCGCTCTCCGGTTTCTTCCGCTGGCAGTCCGGGCGGCGCCGGCCGGCAGCACCACGCGACTAGCTGTACCCAGCCATCACGTTGGTGACAGACGGCTGATGGGCGGGCGCCCGCCGAGTGCACTGTGGCCT
>NZ_JBHLWH010000031.1:0-18241 GCF_042433045.1 Citricoccus parietis
CCACTGCGCCGATGGTACTGCATCCGGGAGGATGTGGGAGAGTAGGACGCCGCCGGACAACCATTGAACAGAAGCCCTGGACCTCACGGTCCAGGGCTTCTGTGTTTAACACGCCATGCTGGGACAAGCCATGGCGAAGGATCGGAGCCGGCATGGTTTGATGAGGGGCATGTCTGAGAGCCTGTTCCTTGATCCGTTCGCCGTCCCCTCCAGCGGCGAGCATGGCCCTCCGAACACGGGCGCGGGAGCCTCAACGGGAGACGTGGTGCCCGGAACGGTGGTGAACAGCGGCCCTGCGTCGGACGGGGCCACGCATGTGGTGAACGCCTCCATCCCGCTGGACCTGGACCAGGCGGTCGGGGCGTTCGTGGATGACACCCATCTCTGGTGGCCTCGGGGACTCCGTGCCACCGGGGAGGCGGGGCACGTGTACTTCGGTGACGGCGCGCTGTTGGAGGAGGACGCGGACGGCTCGGACGGTGACCAGGTTCCTGCCTACGAGTGGGCGGTCCTGGCGGGTGCGTCGGAAGGCACTCTGGAACTCGACTGGTGGGGCGGCCACCGCGACGCGGCCGATTCGCCCGTCCGGCTCTATCTGTCCTGGTCGGTCGGTCCACATGGGGGAGCGGAGCTGAGCGTCCGAGGGAACGAGCCGACGTCGTGGTTGGAAGAGTGGACCGCGGTCCTGGTCGCGTTCACGCGCTTCACCGGGGGCAGCCTCGCCGAACCGGGCGAGGGCAGCGAAGGGTCCTAGAGGCCGTTCTCCCGGAACATCTTGAGATCCCCGTCCTCGAACTTCTGCTCGAGCACGCGGCCGTTGTTGCGCATCGACTCGAGATCCTGCTTCAGGACGGTGTTCCGGCTGCGGGACACCTCGGTGGCCAGCAGATGCAATTGCTGGGTCCATTCCGGCGCAGCGGCCGGCTTGGCCGAGTCCGGGAGCCGGAGGAACACGTCGAGCGTGCTCGGCAGGTACTGGTACACGAGGGACTCGATGGACAGGCGTTGCTCCGGTGCCTGCTGAACGAGGTCCCAGCGGTTGATCATCTCACCCAGGTGCACGGTGATCATGGACAGGTCGTGCTGGGATTCAGGGGGAAGCTGAGCGTGATGGCTCCGGACCCGTTGGCGGAACTCCGCGAGCCGTCCGTCCATCTCCTCCCGGGTGGCGCCGCGCACGGGGATGCCGGAGGAATAGGTCGGGAGGTGAGCCGGCGTCAGGATCAGGCCTGCCGCGTACCCCAGGGCCGCCGCGAGGAGGGCCGCGAGGATCGACTCGGACAGGAGGCCCACCCCGATGAACACGACGACGAAGGCCGCGAGACCGGCCAGGTTCGGGCGTGACGCCAGGAACTCCCTGAAAGCGCCGAACCCCTCCGCCTCGGTGGCCACGTGTCTCCGTCTCTCCTGCGTTGGTCTCCTGACGTGACCAGTCTAGTGTCCGTGCCGGTCGCCTCCACGGATCGTTTTGGTGAATCCGGCAACGGACGGCTAGGATAGACCACTGTGGTTCCCCGCCGGACTCGGCATGGAACCACTCTCCACGGGGTGTGGCGCAGCTTGGTAGCGCGCGTCGTTCGGGACGACGAGGCCGCAGGTTCAAATCCTGTCACCCCGACCACGAGAAGCCGGCCGGGAGCATCATCAGATGCTCCCGGCCGGCTTTGTTCTCGGTGTTCTCGGCCCGGTTGTCCGTCCCCGCCTGCGTCTACCGGCGCTCGAGCGCCCGCAGGTGCTCCGGGGTGGTGGCGTCCACATGTTCCTGATATTCAGGGTGCTTCTCGATCCACCCCTTCACATACGGGCAGACCGCGACGATCCGGTACCCCTCGGCGATGGACGCGTCCAATGCTCCGCGGACCAGTGTCGAGGCGAGTCCGTGACCACCGTACTCCTCGGCCACCTCGGTGTGGGGGAAGATCCGCTGCCGGGTCCCGTCGGCCGCTGCATGCTCAATGAAGTAGGTCTTGCCGGCCGGCTCTCCGGAGGCGTCCACGTGGATCTCGTACCGCGGCTTGCTGCCCTGGACGACCTGCGGTTGGTCCAGGGTCGGTGTCTGCTCACTCATGGGCTCTCTGGTCTCCTTGACGGTGGGTTGGCGCGGGGTCGCATGCGGGTGGAGGGCAGTGCCGGGGCGGGCAACGGGGCGGGGGTGTCCGCCGGGAAGTCGCCGAACTGTGGGAACGCCCGGCCATCGCGGTACCTGATGCCGATCGTGGCGTCCAGCAGGTCGCCGGACACCGGTGTGCCCAGGGGAGTGCCGGCCAGCGGGGAGTCCTCCCACGGCGCCTCGAAGCCCATCTCGGCCTGGTAGGCGGCGCGCCAGGCGACGATCTCCTCGTGGGTGCGGCCCACGAAGTTCCACCACATGATGATCTGCTCGCCCAGGGGCTCGCCGCCGATCAGCAGCGCGGTGACGGGGTCCGGTCCGGAGGTGATCCTCAGGAGGGTCCGGCCGGGACCGACGAAGCCGAGGTGGTCCTCAGGGATCTCGACCCCGTCCAGGGACAGTGCACCGGTGACCTGGAGCAGGCCGTGCTCGTGGCCGGCGGGGACGTCCACCTCCAGCGTGGTGCCGGGGTCCATGCGCAACTCCACGCCCGTGAGCGGGAGGTGGGTCTTCACCGGAGAGGTGGAGCCCAGCAGGGAGCCGAGGAAGACGCGGGCAGTGTAGCCGGGCCCGGTGACCGGCTCCGGACGGTGGGCCTCGAGCGAGGGAGCGGTGGCACGGGCATGTTCCGGGAAGGCGTACCAGAGCTGGGCGCCGTGGAGGACGGTGGTGTCCGCCGTGGAGTACTCCGAATGGGTGATCCCGGAACCGGCATTCATCAGGTTGACCTCACCGGGGCGGACGGTGGCCCAATTGCCGGCGGAGTCGATGTGGTCCACCCGTCCGGTGAACAGCCAGGAGACGGTCGCCAGCCCCGTGTGCGGGTGACGGGGGACCGCCATGCCCCCGGTGGCGGAGACGTCGTCCGGGCCGTAGAAGTCCAGGAAGCACCAGGCGCCGATCAGGGAGCGGGCCCGCTGCGGCAGGGTGCGTTTGACGGTCATGGCCCGGGGCCCACCGAGCGGGACCGCCCGCGGCTCGAGCAGTTCAACGGTGCCCGTGCCACCGGCGTGCGGGGCCACGCCGTCCGAGAGGCCCTCGGTGAAGCGCGGTCCGGCGGCCGGCCTGTTCCGGCAGACGGTCTCCTGCGGGTCAGTCTCGGTGTTGCTCATGGCGTTTGCCTCGCTTCCAGCTGTTCAACGGCGCCTGACCGGGTGGTGGGACAGGATGGAGATGCGGTTGGTGACGTTCATGGTGATGGCCAGCCACTGGACGGCGGAGTACTGATCGTCCGTCAGCACGTGGTGGCTCATCAGCTGGCTGACGTGCTGGTCCTCCTGGCCGGGTAGCAGGGTGACCGTCTCCGCCAGATCCAGGGCGGCCCGCTCCGTCTCGCTGTAGAGGGCCTCCGCCTCCCGCCAGGCGGCCAACAGGCCGAGGCGCTGGGAGTCGAGGCCGGCGTCGATCCCGTGGCGGGTGTGGATTTCGAGGCAGTAGGCGCAGCCGTTGAGCTGGGAGATGCGCAGGTTCACCAGCTCCACGAGCTGATCGTCCAGGCCGGCCTTCCGGGCGGCGTTCTTCGCGGCGACGGACAATCCGCCCACGGCCTTCCACGCGGCGGGGTCGGACTTGTCCAGGTAGAAGGCCAACGGATCCTGGCGTGCCTCAGAGCTCATGACCATGTCAACCCCGAGCCCGTCAGCAACATTCCTGGCAGGAGCACTTGGACCAGCACCTCAGAAGCTGGAGGAGGAGCCGGCGCCGGAGAAGCTGCCGCCGGAGCTGCCGTATCCGGTCGAGGAGGACGAGGCGGAGGCCTCCGCCTGCTCTCGCGCCGTCACCACGTGGGACTGGCCCGAGGAGTATCCGAGGTGGAAGGCGGTCGCGGTCCAGAACCAGCCGGGCTGGTGCACCGTGTCCAGGATGGAGCCGGGACGGCGGGAGGCGCGGTGGCGTTCCCGTTCCAATTCTCCCTGCAGGGTCTGGCGTTCGGCATCGGACGTGGCGAAGGCATCGATCTGGGCCTTCGCGTAGTCGTCCAGCAGCCCGGTCAGGCGGACCCGCAGGGAGTCCAGGCCGTCGAGGGCCTCGTCCGGGGAGATCTGGCCGGTCTCCAGGCCGGCGCCCAGCCGCTCCAGTTCCCGTTCCGCCTCGGGCCGGAAGGAGCGCAACGGGGTGAGCTGATCGGCCGTGAGCTTGGGCTGTCCCGTCACCAGTTCGTCGATCTGCCTCAGGTCCTCGCGCATCGGCGCGGTCTGGATGTCCCAGGCCTCGGGCCAGCCCGGGTACTTGTTCAGCAGCGTGTTCGTGCTGCCCACGGTGTCGTCGAGTTGGTCGAGTTCCTCTGCCTGCTTCAGGTACGCCGTGATGGCCCGGCGGTGCTCCTTGCGGTGCAGCTTCTTCGCCGGGATGCCGGACAGCCGGTCGTTCTGGCGGGCGGTCTCCACATAGCGTTCGTGGAAGGTGCGGTACCGCTCGAGCACCATGGCCCCGTACTTCGAGCCCTCCGGCACGGTATGGGCGTTCAGCTCGGTGGCCTCGAGGTCCGTGCTGACGTTGGCGAAAGCCTGGTTCCCGCGGTCCAGTTCCGCCTGGGCCTTCTGCTGCTGCTTCTTCCGGCCGGCCGCGACGGCACCACCGAAGATGCCGCCGACGACCACCACGATCGCCCCGCCGATCCACACCCCGGGATGCTGGTACCACGGCCGGTTCATCACGGCCGCGGCGGACTCGGTGGCGTCCAGGGCGGCCTGCGTCCAGTTGGCCTCCGTCAGCGACTCGACGGCGTCCTCCCGGATGTCCTCCTGGGTCTCGAGCCCGACCTTGCGGTCCTCGCCGAAGTAGACCCCCTGCAGGCGGCCCTCCGGGTCGATCGCGTAGATGAACAGGCCGTCCGTCCACTTCTGCCCGTCGTCGCTGATCCACTCCGGATGGTTCTCACGGGCATCGGCCAGGAGGCGCTCGTTGAGGTTGGACTCGGCCTCGCCGCGCTGGGTCCACACCACCACGGTGGTCGGCTCGCGGAAGTCGATGTCCGTCAGGCCCTCGCGCAGGGTCGGCTCGTGGATGACCCCGGCGCCGTCCTCGAGGATGACCTCCTCGGCCTGGTCAGCCTGGGCCGGGGAGGCACCCATGACCAGGGCCGCCGGCACCGCCGCCAGCAATCCGAGCGCCAGACCGAAGGCTGCCATGGTGGCGAGAACGTCACGCAGGCCGGATCGGACGTAATCGGTGTCGGTGGGCATCGGGCGTCCCCTGCTCTCAGAGTCCGATATCGGGTCGGTTCGAGTCGGTTCGGGGAGAGCCGGAGCCGTTCCCCTCAGTCCTGCACCACAGTACCGCCGGTGAGGCGAGCCAGGTCGGGCGCGGACATCGGCTGGTTGAAGACCGGCCCGTCCGGCTCCAGGGCCCGGCCGGCGGCCAGCCCGGGCAGCAGCACCGGGGCGAACCCCAGGTCACCGGCCAGTCGCCCGACGGCGGCCGCGGCCTCCTCGCTGTCCGAGGCCACTCCCAGCGCCCGCCGCACGGGGCCCGGGGAACGGCCCGCGGTGTCCAGGTCCCAGTGGCTGATGTGGTTCAGGGCCTTCACCACCGTGGCGCCGGAGAACCGGGCGGCCAGGACTGCAGAACTGGACCAGCCGGCGTCGAGCGCGGACTGGAGCCAGCTCGGGAGCGGCTCCTCGGCCCAGCGGTTGGTGGCGTCCACGAGGAGGCAGCCGTCCAGCCAGTCCGGGTCCACGGAGTCGAGGTCCTCCTGGGGGACCAGCAGCACCACGATCGGCTGTTCCGTACCGTCCTGCGCGATCTCCTCCGCCGCCACGGCGGTGGCCCGGGGAGCGTACTGGGCCAGGTGCAGGCGCATCGCGGTGGGTGGCCGGCTGGACGCGATCCGCACGGGGAGGCCGGCCGAGGCGGCGGCCCGGGCGAGCGAGGTCCCCGCCCGGCCGGCGCCGAGGATGTTGAGGGGGCGGGGTGTGCCCGGAAGCCCAGTCACGGCGTGACCAGGATGCCGTCCTCATCCGCCCAGAGGGTGGCACCCGGGGTGAAGGTCACGCCGCCGAACCCGACGGGGACGTCCACCTCGCCGGCCCCGTCCTTGGCGGACTTGCGCGGGTTGGACCCCAGGGCCTTGACGCCCAGGTCCAGGGTGCGGACCACGGCCCGGTCCCGGATGGCCCCGTGGATGACCACTCCGGCCCAGCCGTTCCGTACGGCGGCCGCGGCGATGAGGTCCCCCATGAGGGCGGACTCCAGGGAACCGCCGCCGTCCACCACGAGGACTGCGCCGTGTCCGGGGGTGTTCAGGATCTGCTTGACCAGCCCGTTGTCCCGGTGGCAGCGGATGGTCCGCACGGGGCCGGTGAACACCGGCCGGGCGCCGAGGTCCTGGAACTGGACCGAACAGGACTGCAGCGTCTCGTCCGCGTCATAGAGGTCGCACGTGGTGAATCCGGCGGTCATCGGATCTCGTTCCGCTGCAGGCCCAGACCCTCGATCTCCGTCTCCAGGATGTCCCCGGCCTTCAGCCAGGGGCGCCGGCCGGCGTCGTTCTTGCGGGCCAGGGCGACCCCGGCGGGGGTGCCGGTGAGGATGAGGTCCCCGGGCAGCAGGGTGACCATGTCGGAGATGTAGGAGACGAGCTTCTCGGCGCCGAACACGAGGTCCCCGGTGGAGTCCTGCTGCATGACCTCGCCGTTGACGCGGGTGGTGATCGTGGCGCCGAGCGTGTATTCGTCCGGCGTGACCAGCCATGGGCCGATCGGCGTGGTCTCCTCCCAGACCTTTCCCTGCGTCCATTCGGTGGTGCGGCCCTGGTAGCCGCGGACGGAGACGTCATTGGCGATGGCGTAGCCGGCAATGTGGGCGACGGCCTGGTCCTCGGGGATGCGACGGCCGGGCTCGCCGATGACGATGCACAGCTCGCCCTCCCAGTCCAGCCGGTGGTCCTCGGCCGGGACGTCGATGGCATCCGCGGCACCGGTGAGCGTCTGGGCGAACTTGGTGAAGATCGAGGGGTGCTCCGGCAGCTCCAGCCCGGTCTCCAGGATGTGGTTGCGATAGTTCAGCCCGATGCAGAACACCTTGGTGGGGAACGGGATGAGCGTGGCCGGCTTCAGTGCCGAGGCGTCCAGCACCCGGGAGGGCTCCTCCGCGGCCGCGGCCAAGGCGGCCTCCACCAGCTCGGTGCGGTTCGGTTCCGGCAGGGACAGGAAGTCCCCGACGTCGACCACGCCTTCCAGCTCGACGGCGGCCGTGGCGCGGGGACCGTCGGTCTCCGTGACGAGGGCGGCGAACGTGGCGCCCGGGGTGTCTGGGTCCGAGCCGGGCAGTCGATAGGTAGAAAGCTTCATGGGGATATCCCACCACACCGCCCGCCCGGCACGTAGCCGCGCACGTAGCGGGCCCCGGTCGGCTGCCATCCGGGGGACAATGGAGGCATGTACGCACCGCTCGACCTCCAGACCCCGCTCGTCGCCCAGTGGATCGGCATCCTGTTGGCGGTCGCGGGCCTGGCCGTCGTCGCCCATGGGCTGTGGCGGCGCAAACGCTACCGGGCCCACCTTGACGATGAGGACGCCCGCTATGCAGGGCCGGACCGGCTCAGGGATGCCGTCCGCGAGACCTTCGCCGGCGCCGGGGTGCTGGTCATCGGCGTGGCCGCCATCGTCTACTCGGTCTTCGGCAACCAGGCCTGGCAGGACGCCGTCCAGGACAACGTGGCCGCCAAGTACGGGGTCGAATCCGTGCAGGGCAAGGAATGGCGGGGCAATGCGCTCAACGCGGACGTCACCATGCCGGACGGCACGGTCCACCGGGATGTGCTCATCACCTTCGAGGACTCGGGTGAGCCGCAGATCACGCGGGACCTGACCCAGCCGCCCGAGCAGTAGGACCGGGGTTTGCTACCGTGCACCACGTGACCAGCCCGCAGAACGTCCCCGCCTCCACCTACCGCCTGCAGCTCACCGCGGACTTCACGCTCGACAGCGCCCGCGAGATCCTGCCCTATCTGCGGGACCTGGGAGTCGACTGGCTCTACCTCTCCCCGATGCTCGGCGCAGAGGAGGGCTCCACCCACGGCTACGACGTGGTGGACACCACCCAGGTGGACGACGCCCGCGGTGGGGAGACCGGGCTGCGTGAGTTGGCCGAGGCCGTGCACGCGGCCGGCGGCGGAATCCTCGCCGACATCGTGCCGAACCACGTGGGCGTGGCCACCCCCAAGGACAACGCCTGGTGGTGGGACCTGCTCAAGCACGGCCGGGCCTCCAAGTACGCGATGGCCTTCGACATCGACTGGGCCGCCGGGGACTCCCGCATCTGGCTGCCCGTCCTCGGGGACGGCACCGACGAGGACCCGGAGGCCGAACTCGCGAGGCTGCGCGTGGTGGACGGGGAGCTGCACTACTACGAGAACGTCTTCCCCCTGGCGCCGGGCACCGAGGAGGCGGCGCACGCCGCCGTCGCGAACACAGTCGGAGACGGAGACGGAGGCGGGGAGGAAGCTGTAGCCCGCGCCGCCCACGACCTGCAGAACTACCGGCTGATGCCGTGGCGCGAGGCGGACGAGAACCTCAACTACCGCCGCTTCTTCGCGGTCAACTCCCTGGCCGGGGTGCGGGTGGAGATCCCGCGGGTCTTCGCCGAGACCCACCGCGAGATCCTGTCCTGGGTCCGTGACGGACTTGTGGACGGTCTTCGCGTGGACCACCCGGACGGGCTGGCGGATCCGGGCGGATACTTCGAGAACCTGCGGCAGGCGACCGGGGGGATCTACCTGCTCGGGGAGAAGATCCTGGAGTCCGGCGAACGGCTGCCCGCCGCCTGGCCCATGGACGGCACCACCGGCTACGACGCCCTCGGAGAGGTGGACCGCATCCTGACGGACCCTGCCGGCGCCCCTGAGCTCGATGAGGTGGCCGGACGGCTCGGCGGGTGGGGCCGGACCGAGGATCCCGCCGGAGAGACGGCTGCCGCCGCCGAGGTGGTGTGGGCGGAGATGATCCACGGGACCAAGCGTGCCGTGGCGGATGGCATGCTCCGCTCCGAGGTCGAACGCCTGGCGCGGCTCGTCCCCGGACTGGTCCCGGACGACGAGGGGACCGGCGAACACCTCGTCCAGGACGCCCTGGCGGAACTGCTCGCCTGCTTTCCCGTCTACCGTTCCTACCTGCCGACCGGACGCCACCACCTGGACGACGCTGCCGCTGAAACCGTGCGCCGCCGTCCCGACCTGGCGGAGGCGGTCGAGGCGCTCCTGCCGCTGCTGGCCGATCCGGACCACCCCGTGGGCGAACGCTTCCAGCAGACCTCCGGGATGGTCATGGCCAAGGGCGTGGAGGACACCGCCTTCTACCGGTACACGCGGTTGGCGTCGCTGAACGAGGTCGGCGGGGACCCGTCGTCGTTCGCGCTGGAGTTGGAGCGGTTCCACGAGTTGCAGGGCGATCGCCAGGCGCGCATGCCCCGCACCATGACCACGCTCTCCACGCATGACACCAAGCGCAGTGAGGACGTCCGTGCCCGGATCGACGTGCTGTCCGAGATCCCGGGGGAGTGGGTCCGCACCCTGGACCGGCTCAGGGAGCTGGCGCCGCTGGGGGACGGACCGTTCGAGAAGCTGTTGTGGGAGACCATCGTGGGCGCCTGGCCGGTGGACGGCTCCCCGCTCCAGACCCAGCGGCTGGCCGACTACGCGCTCAAGGCCGCCCGCGAGGCCGCGACCCGCACCACCTGGACGGAACAGGACGAGGAGTTCGAGGCCGCGCTCGCGGACCTCGCCGAGCGGGCCACCGGGACGGGCGAGCTGCGGGAGGAGATCCAGCGCATCGCTGACCGGATCGCCGTGCCCGGCGTGACCAACCAGGTGGCCATGAAGCTCATCCAGCTCACCATGCCCGGCATCCCGGACGTCTACCAGGGCACCGAGATTCCGTTCCCCACCCTCGTGGACCCGGATAACCGCCGGCCCGTGGACTTCCGGGAGCGCGCAGCCCTGTTGGCCCGGCTCGACGACGGGTGGGAGCCCGAGTTCCCGGCTCCGGTGGAGTCGGAGGACGGGTCGACCCGGCCCGAGGGCGCCGCGCTCGCCGAGTACGCCGCCGGACTGAAGATGCTCCTCACCTCCCGCGCCCTGCGCGCCCGCCGGGAGCACCCTGAGTGGTTCACCCGCTACGAGGAGCTCGACGTCCTCGGCGAGGCCTCGGACCACGTGGTCGCCTTCACCCGGGGCGGGTGCATCACCGTGGCCACCCGGTGGCCGCTGGGGCTGGAGGACGAAGGCGGATGGGGGGACGCCGCCGTCGTGCTGCCCCGCCAGACCATGGTGGACCTGCTGACGGGGCGCCGCTTCGGCGGGGCCTTCACGGACGGCGCCACGCGTCTGGCCGAGGTCTTCGAACGCCATCCGGTGGCGCTGCTGGTGCCGGAGGACGGGAACACGCTGCGATGAGCGAGGCGAGGATGACCCTGCCGCCCCTGTCCGTGTGGGCGCCGCACGCGCAGACGGTGGAGCTGGCCCTGACCACGGCACCGCCCGGTGCGGTCCACGGCGCCGAGCATCGCTGGGACGGTGCGGAGCGTCTTCCCCTGGACCGGCAGGACGACGGCTGGTGGACTCCCGCTGAGTCGGTCCGCGCACGCTGGACGAACCTGGCGCGCGCGGGCCTGGGATATGGGTTCGTCGTGGACGGCGAAGGGCCGTTCCCGGACCCTCGCTCGCGGTGCCAACCGGACACCGTGCACGGACCCTCACGGCTGTTCGAGGCCTCGGCACATGGCTGGAAGGACGGTGATTGGGCCGGCCGTCCGTTGCGGGGTGCGGTGATCTACGAACTCCACCTCGGCACCTTCACGGACGAGGGCACCCTGGATGCCGGCGCCCAGAAGCTGGACCACCTGGTCTCGCTCGGGGTGACCCACGTGGAGCTGCTGCCCGTGAACTCCTTCGGTGGGAGGCACAACTGGGGCTACGACGGCGTCGGCTGGTACGCCGTGGACGCCTCCTACGGTGGGCCGTCGGCCTATCAACGCTTCGTGGACGCCTGCCACGGGGCGGGGCTGGCCGTGATCCAGGACGTGGTCTACAACCACCTCGGTCCCTCCGGGAACTACCTCCCGCGGTTCGGCCCGTACCTGACCGAGCACTCCACCGGCTGGGGCAGCGGGCTCAACCTGGACGGCCCGGACTCGGACGAGGTGCGCCGGTACATCCTGGACAACGCCCGGATGTGGTTCGAGGACTACCACGTGGACGGACTCCGGTTGGACGCCGTCCACGCGCTGCAGGACACCCGTGCCAGGCACCTGCTCGAGGAGCTGGCCGCGGAGACGGACGCCCTGTCAGGGCGGCTGGGCCGGCCGCTGGTGGTCGTGGCCGAATCGGACCTGAACGATCCGCGGCTCATCACGGAACGGCCCGGCCCCGGGGCCGATGGGGCGGGCGGCTACGGCCTGACGGGGCAGTGGTCGGATGACTTCCACCATGCGGTGCATGTGGCCCTGAGCGGAGAGACGGACGGCTACTACGCGGACTTCGCGCCCCTGTCCGCGCTGGCCAAGGTGCTCAACAACGGGTTCTTCCACGATGGCAGCTGGTCCTCCTTCCGCCAACGCCGCCACGGCCGGCCGCTGGGGGAGCACATCCCCGCCGAGGCCCTGGTGGTCTGCCTCCAGAACCACGACCAGGTCGGCAACCGGGCCGCCGGTGACCGGTTGACAGCGAGCCTCGACGAGGGCCAGCTGGCGATCGGCGCCGCACTGTTGTTGACCGGGCCTTTCACCCCGATGCTCTTCATGGGGGAGGAGTGGGCGGCCTCCACCCCGTGGCAGTTCTTCACCGCGCACCGTGAGCCCGAGCTGGCGCAGGCGGTGACGAAGGGGCGGCGCCGGGAGTTCGCCCGCATGGCCTGGAGTGACGACGAGGTGCCGGACCCGCAGTCCCCGGAGACCTTCGCCGCCTCGAGGCTGCGGTGGGACGAGGCCGAGACCGGCCGGCACGCCCGGCTGTTGGAGCTCTACCGAACCTTGGCCCGGATCCGCATCGAGCGTCCCGAGCTGACCGACCCCGACCGCTCCACCACCCGCGCCGTGGTGGATGACGAGCGCCACTGGGTGCGGATGGACCGCGGCGTGGCCGCGGAAAGTGGCGCTGGCGCCGACGTCGGACCGGGTTCTGTGGTCCTGCTGGCGGCACTGGGCGCGGAGCCGATGCCGGTCCCGGACGAGTTGCGCAGGTACCGTCTGCTCGCGGGCCACGGTGCCGGCGGCCCCTGCACCGCGGTTCCCGACGACGCCCGCGTCCCACCCCACGGCTTCCTGCTCCTCGGGCGCGAGGGTCAGTCGTAGTTCTCTGAGGGGAGTTCGACGGCCTTGAGCATGGTGGTCGTCGGATGCAGCACCACGGCGTCCTCGTCCCGGCGGTGGGGCAGGACGGTGTGGAGGTAGGACTCCAGGGCCTCGTCCAGTGGCACCGACCGGGACTGGTTCTCGGAGAGGTACCAGCGGTGTTCGAGCAACTGGTGCATCACCTCGGCGGGCTCGAGCTTGCCGGACAGGTTCGCCGGGATGGACTGGGCCACGGGCTCGAAGACCTCGGTCAGCCAACGGTTCGCCGCCTCGTGCTCGTCCATCTCGGGGTGGTTGACGGCCCGGTACTCGTCGATGTCCCGCAGCAGCCGCCGGGCCTGGTTCTCCTGCACATCCAGACCGGTCAGCCCCAACAGGCGGCGCTGGTGGTGACCCGGGTCCACGACCTTGGGCTGCAGCACCAGTTCGGAGCCACCCCGGGTGGTGCGGATGGCGTACTCCTCCACATCGAAGCCGAGGGAGTTCAAGCGGCGGATCCGTTCCTCGACCCGCCAGCGTTCGCCGGGCCGGAAGGACATGTCCGCGGTGAGCTCCTCCCACAGTCGGCGGTAGGCATCGATGATCAGCTGCGAGGTGGCCACGGGGTCCACATCCCCCTCCACCAGGCCGCCGGACATCAGGTCCATCAGCTCGCCGGCCACGTTGACCCGGGCCAGCTCCAGGTCGTGCTCCCGCTGGCCGCGGGACAGGGAGGGATGAAGTTCACCTGTCTCGGCATCCACCAGGTAGGCGGCGAAGGCGCCGGCGTCACGGCGGAACAGGGTGTTGGACAGGGAGACGTCCCCCCAGTAGAAGCCGGCCAGGTGCAGCTCCACGAGGAGCAGGGCGAGGGCGTCGATCAGCCGGGTCAGGGTGTCCCGGTGCAGCCGCCGGGAGAACACGGCGCGGTAGGGCAGCGAGAACCGCAGGTGCCGGGTCAAGAGCACCGTCGGCAGGGGCTCTCCGTCCGGATCCGTGCGCCCGGCGACCACGGCCACCGGCTCCACGCAGGGGACATCCAGCCGTTCGAGCCGGCGCAGCAACTGGTATTCGCGGCGGGCGGAGAACTCCGTGGTCTCCTTCACCGCGACCACGGCACCCTCGAGGTGGGCGAACCGCACCACGTGCCGGGACAGTCCGCGGGGGAGGGCGGCGAGGGCGGACTCGGGCCACTCGGCCAAGGGCACGTCCCAGGGCAGGGCGATCAGCGCCGCAGTGTCCACGGTCGTGCCCGAGGTGGTGATGTCCAGACCGGAACGCGGTGTCATGACACGGCAGTGTCCTCCCTCAGCTGGCCCGAGTCCAGCCGTAGCAGGCGGTCCGCCACGGGGGCCACCGGCCCGGGCTCGGCGGTGGCGTACAGCGTGGTGACGTCCAGGGTGCGGGCCAGACTGCGGATCAGCTCCGCCGTGTGGTCCTTCAGGGCCGGGGGCAGGGCGGTGAGGGGATCGTCCATGAGCAGCACGGCGGGCCGGCGGACCACGGCCCGGGCGAGTGCCACCTGCTGCCGTTGCGGGCCGGTCAGCCGCTCGGGTGTCCAGCCGAGCTGCTCCTCCAGGTCCAGGAGACGGGCGGCCTCCCGGACCCGGTCCTGCCGTTCGGCTGGGGGGACACCGGCCACCCGCAGGGCGAAGCTCATGTTCTCCTGCACGTCCATGTGCGGGTAGAGGGCGTAGTGCTGGAAGACGATCACCGCGTCACGGTCGTGCGCCGGCACCTCGGTCACGTCCACGCCACCGATCAGGACCCGACCGGCATCCGGCGGCTCCTGCCCGGCCACGACCCGCAGCAGCGTGGACTTGCCGCTGCGCAGGTCACCGGCGACCACCGTGAACCGGCCGTCCTGGGCCCGGAGGTCCAGCCCGTCCAGGGCGGGGGTCCGCGCTGACGGATACTGGACCGTGATGCCGCGCAGCTCTACGGACGCCATGAGCGCACCGCCTCCAGCACGGTGGCCACGTCCGCCGGCCCCTCAATCCTGAACTGTGCCCCGGTCTCTCCGGGGCCGACCTTGATGGACACGTCCCGGGCCGGGTCCAGCCGGGCGAATCCCGTCTCGTCCGTCACGTCGTCCCCGGCGAACAACACCGCTTCCGCCCCGGTGACAGACCTCAGCAGATCCAGCCCCTGGCCCTTGTCCGCCCGCACCACGGCGACCTCCAGCACGTCCTTGCCGTGCCCGATGAAGAAGGGGGCCAGCCCGGTCAGCTCGCCCAACGCCTCCTCGGCCTCGGCCACGGCCCGGCGTCTCGCCTCCTCCGACCGGGCCAGCCGCACCTGCAGCACCCGGGCCGCCGGCTTGGACTCCACCCACGAGTCCGGATACCGGGGCGCCACTTGCTCCAACACCTGCCCGACGGCGGCCAGCGCCCGATGCTGTTCCTCGTCCAGTTCCAGCGGGGGCGCCTCCGGGCCGAGACGGCGCTCGGCGCCGTGCGAGCCGATGAGCAGCGTCGACTCCGGGGGCGAGGCGACGGCCAGCAGGGATTCCAGGGCGCGGCCGGAGACCAGCGCCGTGTGCACGCCCGGGAGTCCCGCCAGGGTGGCCAGCGCGGTGGCGTTCGCCGGCAGGGGGCGGGCGTTCTCGGCCCGGTCCACGAGCTCGGCCATGACCCCGTCGAAGTCCAGCGCCACGAGGATCGATTCCCGCGCGGCGAACTCCTGCAGGGCGGTGGCCAGCCCCGGACCGGTCATCGTCCGTCCCCCGGCGTGGAACCGTCAGCGGTCCCGCTCCCGTCAAAGGGTTCGTCGACCTCCTGGTCGCGGCGCTCGCGGTCGTCGTCGGTGTCCATGAAGGCCGACTGCTGGCCGCTGTCCTCCGGTCCGGAGCGTTCGGCCGGGACCGCACCGCCGAGGCGGTCGAGGAAGTCCCGGGACCACTTGTTCACGTCATGCGTGACGAGCTGCCGGTGCATCGCCTTCATGCGCTTGGTGGCCTCACCGGCGGACATCTCGGTGGCCTCCATGATGGCCTCCTTCAGCCCGTCGATGTCATGGGGATTGACCAGCAGGGCCTTGCGCAACTGGTCCGCGGCCCCGGCGAACTCGGAGAGCACCAGCACCCCACCCCAGCCGCCGCGGGCCGCCACATACTCCTTGGCCACGAGGTTCATCCCGTCCCGCAGCGCGGTCACCAGCATGACGTCCGCGGCCAGGTAGAGCGCCACCATCTCCTCGACCGGATAGGAGTGGTGCAGGTACCGGATGGCGGTGTGGCCCATCGTGTCGAAGGTGCCGTTGACCCGGCCGACGGACAGCTCGATCTCGTCCCGCAGCTCCTTGTAGGAGTCCACGCCCTCCCGGGACGGGCTGGCCACCTGCACCAGGCAGGCGTCCTCCACGCTCAGCCGGCCGTCCTCGAGCAGTTCGGAGAAGGCCTTGATGCGGTGCCGGATGCCCTTGGTGTAGTCCAGCCGGTCAACGCCCAGAAGGATGGTGCGCGGGTTGCCGAGTTCCTCGCGGATCTGCCGGGCGCGGGCCTGGATGTCCGGGTCCTGGGCCAGGTCCGTGATGGTGTCCACGTCGATCGAGATGGGGAAGGCGGCGGCACCCACGGTGCGGGCGCCGCCGTCGTGCTCCTTCACCTGGACCGTATTGGAACGGAATGAGGAGCCCAGGATGCGCCGCACGGCGCCCTGGAAGTTCGAGACGTCCGAGCGGCGCTGGAAGCCGATCAGGTCCGCTCCGAGCAGGCCCTCGAGCACCGGGCGGCGCCACGGCAGCTGCGCGTAGATCTCGACCGGTGGGAACGGGATGTGGTGGAAGTAGCCGATCCGCAGGTCCGGGCGGAGCCGGCGCAGGATCCGGGGCACCAGCTGCAGCTGGTAGTCCTGCACCCAGACCGTGGCCCCCTCGGCGGCAGTGGCGGCCGCAGCCTGGGCGAAGCGCGCGTTGACCCGCTGATAGGTGTCCCACCACTGCCGGTGGAACTCCGGACGGGCGATGACGTCGTGATACAGCGGCCAGAGGGTGGAATTGGAGAACCCCTCGTAGTACTCGACCAGCTCCCCCTCCGTAAGGGCCACGGGGACCAGGTGCATGCCCTCATGGGTGAAGGGCTCCAGCGGCTCGTCCAGCTCCTCCTCCGGGGAACCGCCCCATCCGACCCATGCGCCCTCCTGCCGGGTCATGATGGGCGCCAGCGCGGTGACCAGGCCGCCGGGCGACCGGCGCCACGAGGTGGTGCCGTCCTCCTCGACCACGCGGTCCACCGCCAGGCGGTTGGCCACGACCACCAGGTCGGAGTGGCCGGGCTCCGGCGGATCCCCGGCCAGCTTCTCGACGAACGGCACGGCGCCGGTGGGGATGTCGACGGTGGTGTTGTTCACTGCGGACCTCCTCGTCCTCTTCCGTTCCCGAGCCTATCGCCAGGGACCGCTCTGAGGGGTTGCCACCGTGTGAACAGGTTTCTCAGGTTGGCCCGGTAGTCTGGCCCACGGCCCGCCGAAGGATGGTATGAGGGGATACCGGCCGGCTACATGACACCGCAGCGACCCCGAGAGTCAGGACGACAGGCAGGACCATGGCGACTAGTAAGAATCAGACGAAGGCCGAACGGCAGCAGACCGCCCGTGAGAAGGCCCGGCAGATGCAGGAGGAGCAGCGCCGCCAGGAGAAGCGGCGTTCCCTCATGGTGCGCTGGGGCGTCGTCATCGGCGTCGTGGTGGTCATCGCCGTGGTGATCGGTGTCATCTTCATGAACTCGTCCCGCTCCATTCCCGACGCCGGCCCCGCGCCGAGCGCGGGCAATGACCAGGGTGGTATCACCCTCACCTCCACCACCGAACTCGCCCCGGGTGACGAAGGCCTCGAGGAGGTCGACGCCACGACCGTCGAGATCCCGGAGGCCACCGGCGAGCAGCCCGAGACCGTCCCCGGTGCGGAGGCCCGCCCGGCCGGTGAGCCGGCCCAGATCATCGTCTACGCCGACGCCAACTGCGTGCACTGCGCCAGCTTCGAGGCGGAGAACGCCGAGCAGCTGAACCAGTGGCTGGACGCCGGCGAGGTCACCGTGGAGTACCGCATGCTGGACTTCCTGGACAACCCCGCCACCGGCAACTACTCCTCCCGCGCCGCCAACGCGGCCACCTGCGTGGCGGAGAACTCCCCGGAGAACTACAACTCCTTCATCACGGGGGTCTTCGGCGCCTACACCGGCCATGGCGGCCAGGGCCTGAGCGACGACGAGCTCAAGGACATGGCCTCCGGCCTGGGAGCCGACATCGACTCCTGCGTGGACGGCAACACCTACCGCCCCTACGTGAAGTACTCCGGCGCCCAGGCCCGAGCCGCGGGCGTCGCGGGTACCCCGTCCGTGTGGGTCCAGGGCCAGAACTGGGCCACCGCGGAGCAGGGACAGTCCTTCACCGACTGGGCCCAGGGCATCATGGACGCGTCCTGATCGCCTGATCCGCTACTCTTGAAGGGCCGGTTTCCGTCCACGTCAGCGGTCATGCTGACAGGGTGCGGTGCCGGCCCTTCTCGCCTCCTTAGCTCAGCTGGCCAGAGCACCTGTCTTGTAAACAGGGGGTCACCGGTTCGAATCCGGTAGGGGGCTCCGACAGAAACCGCGCCGTTGATGGGAAGTACGCCCACAGCGGCGCGTTTTCGTATCCGGTCGCTTACGCAAATCCCGCTCAAAACCCGTCGGGCTGTCTTGCCCGGCCTTCACTGCGTAGACGCATGAAGCTAAATGCAGGCCGAACACGGCGGTTCGATTATGAGAGGGAGCCTGCATGCTGAAATGATGGGTTCTTTACGTCTGTAGGAGGACCTTTGGGTCAAGTCCCGAGTAGTGGTGTAACGGCCTGATCCTTCGTTGGGGGTTTCAGGCGCTGAGTTCGA